>JANQKO010000486.1 GCA_028281075.1 Alphaproteobacteria bacterium
GCGGTGATGGCGGCGGCGAAGGCGGCGGTGGTGACGGCGGCGAAGGCGATGGCGATGGCGATGGCGGGGGCTCCGGTGGCGGCGGCGGAGGTTCCGGCGGCGGCGGCGGTGGCGGCGACGACGGTGGCGGCGACGACGGCGGCGGCGGTGGTTCCGGCGGCGGCGATGACGATGGCGACGACGATGACGGTGGCGACGACTGATGCGGGCGTGTCATGGTAATGCTGCCGCGAGAAGCTGCGGCGGCCGTTGCCGGCGCCGTCATTCACGCTGACCCGCGAGCCGACGGTCGGCCCGGATCCACGATCGAACTGCGGCGGTACGTGGCCTAGCCCGATATGCGCATTCGCGAAGTGTGCCGGCGTCGAATCCCGCATGTGGCGATCTTCCTGTTGATTGCCGTCGGCTACACATCAGGCCTGCTCGAATTCCTGGAACAAAGACTGCAGGATAGCCGCTATCGCCTTGTCGAACGGCCGGCCAGCGGCGAGCTGATCCTGGTTTCCATCGACACGCCGAGCTTGCGTGACATCGGCATCTGGCCCTGGCCCCGCGACTATCACGCCGTCGTGCTCGACCGCCTCCGGGCCGCCGGGGCCAGGCGGGTCGCCTTCGACATCAATTTCAGCTCGCATTCGACGCCCGACGCCGACGCGGCGTTCGCGGAGAGCCTCGCCCGGGCCGCCGGACATGCCATCCTGCCGGTGTTCAAGCAGACCTATCGCGTCGGGCCGGACGAGACCGACGTGGTCGTCACCGAGCCGGTGCCGGCGCTGGCCGCGCATGCCGAGCTGGCCTCCGTGAACCTGGCGCCGGATCCGGACGGCCTGATCCGCCGCATGGCGCCGTTTCAGTATTTCAGCGGCGGCTATGTGCCGTCGCTGGGCGCCGCGCTGCTGGACGCCCGCCCGCCGCCGGCCGGCGAGTTCCACATCGACTATGGCATCCGGGCGTCGACCATCCCGCGGCTGTCCTACATCGACGTGCTGGTCGATCAGTTCGATCCCGCGATCGTCGCCGGCAAGAGCGTGCTGATCGGGGTCACCGCCAGCGAGCTCGGCGAACAGTTCACGACGCCGCGCTATCGCTGGCTGATGGGCGTCACGCTGCAGGCGCTCGCGTTCGAATCCATGGCCCAGGACCGCGCGCTACGCCGGCTCGGCGGCCTGCCGGTGCTGGCCGCGACATTCCTCCTCGCCGTCATCCTTGGTCCCTGTTTCGGCGGCGGCGCCCTGCGCCGGGACATCTACGCCGTGCTCGCCTGGCCACCGATGATGTACCTGATCGCCGTCGCCCTGCAGATGGTCGCGCCGATCACGCTGGACGTGGTGCCGGCGGCCCTGGTCGCGCCGCTCTCCTATGCCTATGCGATGCTCCGGCACGTCCAGCAACAGGACTTGCGGCTGATTTCGCAGCATCTGACGATCGGACGGCAGACGGCCTTCATCCGCAAGGTCCTGGAAAACAGCGTCGAGGACGTGTTGACGGTCGATGAGACCGGCGTCGTGCAGTCTTTCGGCCGCGGCGCCGAACGGATCTTCGGCTATCCGCCGGAGCGAATCATCGGCAGCCCCCTCCACAGTCTGTTGCCCGAGCCGGCGCCCGATACGCTGCCATTCGGCGAGGTCGCCACGCACGGACGGGCCGGTTCGTGGGAAACCGTCGGCCAGCACCGGGACGGCCGCCAGTTCCCGGTCGAGGTGCTGGTCAACGAGCTGAACATCGGTGGCGCCAGCACCTATGTGCTTCTGATCCGCGACCTCAGCGCGCAGAAGCAGGCCGAGGCCCGCGCCGCCACGGCACGCGCGCAGTTGAACGAAGCGATCGAATGCATCTCCGAGGGCTTCGCGCTGTTCGACGCCGACGACCGCCTGATCCTCTACAACAGACGCTTCGACGACATCGTCGGCGGTGCGGCCGACCTGTCGGCGGACGATCTCGGTTACCGGTCGCTGATGCGGGCGATGACCGCGCACGGACGCCTGGTGATCGGCCCGGACGGCGACGACGGCCCGGCCGAACCGTCGCAGGCGGACCCGGCCCGGCTCTCCGGCCGGTTCGAGCTGCAGCTCGACGACGGACGCCATCTGCAGGTCAGCGAACGCCACACCGACGACGGCGGCCGGGTGGCCGTCTATACCGACGTCAGCGAGCTGAAGCAGCGCGAGCACAGCCTGCGCGTCGCCAAGATCGACGCGGAGGCCGCCAACAAGGCCAAGTCGGACTTCCTGGCTAACATGAGCCACGAGCTGCGGACGCCGCTGAACGCCGTGATCGGCTTCGCCCAGATGCTGAACCAGGAGATTTTCGGCCCGCTGGGCAACGACAATTACCGGGCCTACAGCAACGACATCGAGACCAGCGCCGAGCATCTGCTGTCGCTGATCAACGACATTCTCGACATGGCCAAAATCGAGGCCGGCAAGTTCACGCTCGATGAAGCCGACATCGACCTCAATCTGATCGTCGATCTCTGCCGGCGCATCGTCATCAAGCGGTTCGAGGAAGGCGATCTCAGGCTGTCGGTCGAGCTGCCCCCGGACCTGCCCATCCTCCACGGCGACGAGCGGGTGCTGCGGCAGATCCTGCTCAATCTCCTGTCCAACGCCGCCAAGTTCACCGAACCGGGCGGCGAGGTCAGCGTCCGCGCCTGGCACGCCGACGACGGCACGCTCAGGATCGCCGTCCGCGATACCGGAATCGGCATGGCGCCGGAAGACCTGCCGAAAGCGCTCGGCTCGTTCGAACAGGTCGAAAGCCATCTGTCGCGGCGGTCCGAGGGCACGGGCCTGGGGCTGCCGCTGGCGAAGTCGATGTGCGAGCTTCACGGCGGCGGGCTCGGGCTCGAAAGCGAGCTCGGCAAGGGCAGCGTGGTGACGTTCTGGTTTCCGCCCGAACGCGTGCGCGTCATCGCCGACGCCGATCACGCCGCCTGACCGCCGCGCAACATCGCCCGTTCCCCCGGCAAGCCTGATATAACAGGCGGGCACGAGGGAGGCTGGCATGACCCTGACGACACGAGCCCATCGGGAATCGGCGCTGACGCTGCGGCCGCTGTCCGGCGCGCTGGGCGCCGAGGTGATCGGCATCGACCTGTCGCGGCCGCTGGACGATGCGGCGTTCGCGGCCGTGCACGCGGCGTTTCTCGACCATATCGTGCTGCTGTTCCGCGATCAGGAGATGACGCCGGCACAGCAGGTCGCCTTTACCCGGCGCTTCGGCCCGGTCGAGCCGCATCCGCTGCACAGCCGCCGCGGCCTGGACGGCCATCCCGAAATCCTGGTGCTGGAGAACCGGTCCGGCCTGCCGGGCGCCCGCAACGACTTCTGGCATTCCGATATCTCGTTCGGCGCCGTGCCGCCGCTCGGCTCGGTGCTGCGGGCGATCGAGGTGCCCGAGGGCCTCGGCGACACCATGTTCTGCAACATGTACGCCGCCTATGCGGCGCTTTCGCCGGCCTTGCGCCGGATACTGGACGGCCTGACCGCCGAGCATTCGGCCGGGCGGCTGGCCGCGCGCAACGCCGAGGCCGCCAGCGACGGCCTGCCGATACCGGACGTGCCGCCGCCGGTCACCCATCCGGTCGTCCGCACCCATCCCGAAAGCGGCCGCAAGGCGCTCTACGTGAATCCCTATTTCACCCGGCGCTTCAGCGGCATGCGCGACGACGAGAGCCGGCCGCTGCTGGATTACCTCTGCGCCGAGGCGGTACGGCCGGAGAACGTCTACCGGCATCGCTGGCGCAAGGGCGACGTGCTGATGTGGGACAACCGGTGCGCCATGCATTATGCGGTCCTGGACTATGACGACAGCATGATGCGGCTGATGCATCGCACCACCGCCGCCGGCGACCGCCCGGTCTGATGCCGGCCATGACGACGAGGGGGGCCTGAGATGGACGTTCGCCTGGACGGCAGGAACGCGCTGATCACCGGCGCCAGCCTGGGCCTGGGCAAGGCCATGGCGGCGCGGTTCGCCGAGGCTGGCGCCGGCATCGCCATGCTGGCCCGCCGGGCCGAGGTGCTGGAAGAGGCCCGGGCCGAGATCGCCGCCGCCCATGACGCCGAGATCCGGACCTATGTCTGCGACGTCGGCGACGCCGACGAGGTCGCGCGCGCCTTCGCCCGGGTCAGCGCCGATTTCGGCCAGGTGGACATCCTGGTGAACAATGCCGGCACCTCGCGGACCGGCCGCTTCCTGGAAATCGATGACGAGACCTGGCAGGCGGACCTGGACCTGAAGCTGTTCGCCGCCATCCGTTTTGCCCGGCTGGCGCTGCCCGACATGATCGCGCGCCGCTGGGGCCGCATCCTGAACGTGCTGAACACGGCCGCCAAGGCGCCACCGGGCGGCAGCGCGCCGACCAGCGTCTCGCGCGCCGCCGGCATGGCGCTGACCAAGGTGCTGGCGAACGAGGGCGCGCCGCACAACGTGCTGGTGAACGCCCTTTGCACCGGTTCGTTCGTCTCGGACCAGCGCCACCGCCTGCATCGGCAGACACGGCCCGACCTGTCGTTCGAGGACTATCTCGCCGAGACCGGCAAGTCGGTGCCGCTGGGCCGCGTCGGCGAGGCCGATGAATTCGCCAACCTGGCCTGCTTCCTGGCCTCCGACGCCGCCTCCTACCTGACCGGCACGGCGATCAATATCGACGGCGGACGGTCGCCGGTCGTCTGATGCCGGCCGCCGGCGGCCTCGCCCGGGCCCTGCCCTGGCATGCGCGGGCCTATCTGGCCACCGCCGCCGCCTTGATCCTGGTCAATGTCCTGACCGGCCACGGATGGTGGTCTTTCTGGCCCCTGTTCATCTGGGGCGCGGTGCTGGCGGTGCATTTCCTCTACGTGAAAAGCCGCGGCGTCGATGACGACTGGGCCGACAGGCGGGCCCGGAAGCTGAAGATGACGAGCTACGACCATGGCCATATGCGGCAGATCGAGGACACCTACGCCAAGCCGGTCCGGCGCGAGCCACCGGCCGACGGCTGACGCCGGTCTGCGCGTTCGCGAAAGGACAAGTGATGCAGGCGAAAGACATCATGACCACCAGCGTGGTGACGGTCAGGCCGGACACCGGCGTTAACGACATCGCCAAACTGCTGATCGAAAAGAGCATCAGCGGCCTGCCGGTGACCGACGCCGACGGCCGGCTGGTCGGCGTGGTCAGCGAGGGCGACCTGCTGCGCCGGCCAGAGCTGGAGACCGAGCGCCGCGGTTCCTGGTGGCTGGACCTGCTGGCCAACAACCGCGAGACCGCCGCCGAATACGTCAAGAGCCATGGCACCACGGCGGCCGACGTGATGACCGCGAGCGTCGTCAGCGTGGCGGAGACCGCGACCGTCGGCGAGATCGCCGCGACGCTGGAGAAGCACCGCATCAAGCGGGTGCCGGTGGTCAGCGACGGCAAGGTCGTCGGCATCGTCAGCCGCGCCAACCTGCTGCACGGCCTGGCGGCGCGGAAGGAACCGCCCCTGACGACGCCGTCCACCGACGACCGCACGATCCGCGAATCCCTGACCCAGCGGCTCGAGAGCCAGGGCTGGGTGTCGTCCGGCAGCCTGAACCTGATCGTCGACGGCGGCATCGTGCAGCTCTGGGGCTGGGTCGGCTCGAAAGCGGAACGCCGGGCGATCGTCCTGGCCGCCGAGCAGTATCCCGGCGTCAAGGGCGTCGAGGACCATCTCGGCTCGCTGCCGGCTTACCTGCGCGGCGTCTGAACGCGTCCCTCACCCACCGGCCGCGGTCGGAGCGAGATGTGTTCGCGTGGAATCGGATCCACGCGACGACACGCTGCGACCGTGGCCGCGAACTGATATTGCATCCTTCGAGACGCGTCCCTTTGGGCCGCTCCTCAGAGCGTGTGGATGAATTACTCCCGACCCAAAAGAAGCCGTCATGCTGGCGCAGGCCAGCATCCAGCGGCATCGCAACCGGTCGAAAAACAACAAACGTGGATCCTGGCCTTCGCCAGGATGACAACCGGGGTGGCTTCGGCGCAATTCTTTCACACACTCTCAGGATGAGGTCAGATATTGATATCAAACAACAACCTCATCCTGAGGAGCGGCGTAGCCGCGTCTCGAAGGATCGGCCATGGGCCTCCGGTGTTGCCGACGCCCGGGATGAGGTGACGCCGGATCAACGCAACTCAATACCGCGCCGACGGCCGGCTCAGGACGACGGCATGTCCGGATAGGCCTTGGCGATGGCGACGACACGCAGCCCATAGCGCAGCCAGAGCAGCATGCAGACCGTCAGCACGATATGGTCGACGGCATGAAGGTTCGGATGGAAGCCCACGGTCAGGAAATAGAGGAACGCGGCGACCGGCGCGGTCATGCAGTAGAGCGCCGCGTAGACGTGCTTGTAGAAGCCGAACAGGACGGCCCCGAGGCCGACGCTGGCCGCGTAGGCCGCGGCCAGGACCGGCAGCAGGTCCGGCTGGCGGCTGGCGCCGGCCGCGGCGAACAGCGCCGCCACCATCGCCGCCGTGCACATCACCACCGTGTAGATGAACGCCTCGTTGCGCGCCTGTTCGCGCGTCAGCCTGTCGACGCGGATGAAGTAAGGCGTCTTGTTCTCGTCCCAGACGTATTTCTTGATGAAGTCATGCCAGCCCATGGCGGCAATCTAACGCATGGCCGCAAGCGCGCCAACTCGCCCCGGGCGCCGACGACATCAGGGCCCGGCCCGGCGCCGCCCTGCCGCGGCATGCGCGTCATGACGCGATGGCGCCGGCGCTATCCGCCGCCGGCGCCGACGGTTGGCGGGTCCTTGTGCGCCGCCTGGCCCCTGGGGATGTCCTTGTTCTCCCAGTCGACCTCGATCCGCTTTTCGTCGATCTCGTCCGGCCATTCCAGGGTCATCAACTGGAACCGCAGATGCTTGGGGCCGAACAGCACCAGCGCCGTCTGTATCCAGACCGCGATGCCCGACAGCGCGGCGAGGATCAGGCCCCAGACCAGGACGCTCTTGATGATCCAGCGGTTCGTCAGGCCCACCTGGGAGGCCGAGATCTCGTTCATCTCCCAGGACCTGTAGGCGAATTCGACGGCGAAGTAGGTCACGATCACGCAGTACGGGATCATGAAGAAGGTGCAGCCGAGGAACTCGATCCATGCCTGCTTGCGCAGCGTCAGCCGCTCGCGGACCAGATCGACCCGGACGTGCCGGTTGTAGACATAGCCGTAGCCGAGCACGAGCGCGAACAGCGCCGTATGCAGATGCCATTCCAGTTCCTGCAGCAGGGTCGATTCGAAGATGCTGCCGACATTCTCGACCAGCCAGATCTGGATCCAGACGATCTTGCGCGAGGTCACGTCCCACATGGTGATCAGGACCAGCGGCACGATCAGCCACGAGCCGGTCTTGCCGAACCACTCGACGAACTTGCGCAGGAACAGGCTGAGACGGATCAGGGCGTTGGTCTCGTTGCCGGCATATTCGTCGACGGTGTTCTGCGTTGCCATCGGTCCCTCCCTTACTCGTAAACCATGCCCGGCAGCCACAGGGCGATCTGCGGGAAGGCGATGACGCCGGCCAGCGCGATGAGTTGCAGGATGACGAACGGGATGATGCCCTTATAGATGCTTTGTATCTTGACCTCCTTCGGCGCGATGCCCTTGAGGTAGAACAGGGCGAAGCCGAAGGGCGGCGTCAGGAACGACGTCTGCAGATTGATCGCGATCAGCACCGTGAACCAGAACACCATGCCGCCGACGGGGACGTGGTCGCCGAAGTCCAGCGTGCCGATCAGCGGCGCGAAGATCGGCAGCACGATCAGCGTGATCTCGATCCAGTCGAGGAAGAAGCCCAGCGCGAAGACGATGCCCATGATCAGGAACAGGAGGCCCCAGGAACCGAGGCCGGCCGCCGCGATCAGCTCCTCGGCGATATCGTCGCCGCCCAGCGACCGGAACACGTAGGCGAAGCAGGTGGCGCTGATGATGATGAAGAAGATGAAGGCGATGGTCAGGCCCGAGGAGTGGCAGACGCCGCGCAGCACGCTCCATTTCAGGCGCCGGTTGATGGCGGCCAGGACCATGGCGCCGAAAGCGCCGACCGCGCCGGCCTCGCTGGGCGTGGCCCAGCCCAGCAGGATCGACCCCTTGATCAGGGCGATCAGGAACACCGGCGGCAGGAAGCTCTTGAAGATCAGCGGCGGCAGCTCGTTGCGCGGCACACTCAGCATATCCGGCGGCAGCGGCGGCGCGATCTCCTTGTTGATGGTGGCGGCCGTGACGATGAAGATCAGGTAGAGACCGGCAAGGCAGAGCCCCGGCAGCAGCGCGGCCATGAACAGGTTGCCGACCGAGACCGACAGCAGGTCGGCCATGATGATCAGCATGATGCTGGGCGGTATGAGAATGCCCAGCGTGCCGGACGCCGCGATCACGCCGGTGGCGATGCCGTGGTTGTAGCGCTGCTTCAGCATGGTCGGCAGCGCCAGCGCCGTCATCATCGTCACCGAGGCGCCGATGATCCCGGTCATCGCGGCGAGGATCGTGCCCATCACGGTCACCGACAGCGCCAGGCCGCCGGGGACGCGCTTCAGCAGCACCTGACAGCAGTACAGCATGTCGTTGGCGACGCCGCTTCGTTCCATCATCACGCCCATAAAGACGAATGTTGGAACCGCGACGAGAACAAGGTTCTCCGCCGCGCCGCCCCATATCCTCGGTAGGAAGTTGAAGAATTCGATCAGCGAGAAAACGCCGAGCAGGTAGCCCAGGAAACCGTAGAGCAGCGCTAGGCCGCCAAGGATGAAGGCGACGGGATAACCGCTGAACAGGAGACATGCCAACGTCAGGAACATCAGGATTGGCAGGAAATCCTGTAGCAGCCAGAGTAACTCTTCCATGTGACCACCCGCAGATATCTGATGGGTTGTTGTCTAGCCCGAGTCCAACAGCAATTCGGCGGGCAGGTTAAGCGGCCCGTCGGGCAAGGCGGTGCTGACGCCAGGCACGAGCGGCGCTCAACGCAAAAGCTGCGGTGATCACGTCTTCCCAGATTGTCATCCACGCCTCCCCGGACGGCAGTCCTTACCGGCACGACCCCCGACCGGTTTTTTGACCGAATGTT
>JANQKO010000490.1 GCA_028281075.1 Alphaproteobacteria bacterium
GCGGTGATGGACGCCGACCTGCAGCACGACGAGCGAATTCTGCCCGACATGTTGCAGACGCTGCGCGGCGGCGAATTCGACATCGCGGTCGGCAGCCGCTTCGTCGAGGGCGGCGGCGTGGGCACGTTTTCCACCTCGCGCCAGCAGATCAGCCGGCTGGCGACCCGGCTCAGCCGTTCGGTCCTCAGGGCGGACCTCGCCGATCCCATGAGCGGGTTCTTCGCCGTGCGCCGCGACACCGTCGAGGCCGCCGTCGAGCGGCTGTCCGGCATCGGCTTCAAGATCCTGCTCGACCTGTTCGCCTCCTCGCCACGGCCCCTGCGGTTCAAGGAGATCCCGTTCGAGTTCCGCGAGCGCTTCAGCGGCGAAAGCAAGCTCGACAGCCAGGTGGTCTGGGACTACCTGATGTTCCTGCTCGACAAGCTGATCGGCCATATCGTGCCGGTGCGCTTTATCTCGTTTTCGCTCGTCGGCGGCCTCGGCGTCGGCCTGCATCTCCTGGTTCTGGCGCTGCTGTTCAAGGCCGGCGAGGTCGCGTTCGTCACCTCCCAGGCGATCGCGACGCTGGTCGCGATGACCAGCAACTTCCTGCTGAACAATTTCCTGACCTACCGCGACCGGCGCCTGCGGGGCTGGTCGCTGCTGCGCGGGTGGCTGTCGTTCTCGATCGCCTGCAGCGTCGGCGCCGTGGCCAATGTCGGGATCGCCGCCTACCTGTTCGAGATCCACACGCCCTGGCTGCCCTCGGCGGTCGCCGGCATCGTCGTCAGCGCCGTCTGGAACTATGCCGTGACCGCCGTCTACACGTGGAACAAGTCATAGCCCGCGGCCGGCGGTCCGGCCGATGACGGCGCGGATGTCGCCGACGGACATACCCGACGCGCAGCGGCGCCTGGCGTTGTTCGCGGTGCTTCTGCTGGCGGCCGCGCTGCGCCTGCATCACATCGATTTTCACGGCATCTGGCCCGACGAGCTGGCCAGCCTGCATTACGCGACGGCGCCGGTGGAACAGATCCTGTTCGGTCCGGACTTCGACTATCACCCGCCGCTCTACTACCTGTTCCTGCATTTCTGGCTCGACGTCTTTCCGGCCGGCGAGCTGTCGATCCGGCTGCCGTCGGCGGTCTTCGGCGTGCTGTCCGTGTTTATGGCCTACCTGCTGGGGGCCCGCGTCTACGGACCGTTCGCCGGCCTGGTCGCCGCGACGATCTTGGCGCTGTCGCCGTGGCATCTCGTCTATGCGCATCTGGCGAGAATGTACACGCCGCTGCTGTTCTTCTCGCTTTGCTCGACCTATTTCCTCTATCGCATCCTGGAGACGCCGAGACGGCTGGACGTCGTCCTCTACGTACTGACGACGATTCTCGCCCTTTATACCCAGAACATGGCCGTCTTCATGGTCGTCGGCCAGAACATCTACTATCTCTGCCGCTGGCTCTCGGCGCGCCGGAACGGCGGCGCGCCGGTCTCCTTCGTCAACTGGTGCCTGATCCAGATCGGCATCGTCACCATCTATCTGCCGTGGATCTGGGTCACGGTGTTCACCAAGCTGACGCAGATACAGGGCAACTACTGGGTCAGGCGCGAGCCGATCTACCAGTATCTCGGCGGTGTCGTGTTCATCTTCGCCGGCGACAAGAAGCATGCGGCGGTGTTTCTTTTCGCGCCCTGGCTGTGCCTTCTGGCCCTGCTCGGCACGGTGCAGGCGCGCCGGCTGTTCCGGCCCGCCCGGGCCGGAACTGACGCCACGCCCTTCTTCCGGTCGCCCCGTCGGGCCGGCCTGTTCTGGGCGCTGCTGTTCGTGCCGCCGGCGCTGACCGCCATCGCCTCGCAGGTCATGCAGCCGTTTTTTGTGCCGCGGTCGCTCATTGCCTCGTCCGTCGCGCTCTACGTCCTGGCGGCGGTGGGGATCGCCGGCTTCGCGGGGCGGCGGCGGACGGTCCTGCTGGCGGTCACGCTGGCGGCGGCCGCGGTCGTGCTGCTGCAATCGTATCTGCAGAAGTCCGAGCACGGCTTCCGCCGGCCGGTCCTGGCCGCGCTGGCCGATGCCGCGCCCGGCGATGCCGTCGTGATCGACAAGCATGCCGGCGCCTATTACGCGCGCCAACTGACCGCGCGGCGCGACCTGCGGATCGCCGACCTGCAGAAGATCGTCGCCGGCGAGCCCGCGTTCGTCACCGGCTTTTGCGCGGGCCGGCCGGACCGGCGGTTCTGGCTGGTCCGCAGCAAGCCGGTTCCCGAGGCGGCGGCGGGCCTGTTCGACACCGGCGGTCTCGCGCTCGACACGACGCGGACATTCGCCAACGTCACGGTCGACACGCTTCATTGCCGGGCCGCGCGATAGCGAAGCGGGGCCTGGATATCGGCTTCCCGCGCGGTCGGCGCGGAACAGCGGAGATGCGTGCCGGTCCGCGGCGGCGTTTCGGATCATCGCGCCGGGTCCGGCCACGCAATAATCGAAATCCTTGCCGCGACCCGTCTCAATTCTAGAAAATTTGCCCTTCTATGCGTCCAATGCGATGGTTGCGCATGGATGGAACAGCCCGCGACGGCCGATGAGCATGTCCGACACGCTCGCCCAAATCGACGACCTGCGGAACGGCGGGGATCTGTTCGCGGCCTATGATCTGGCCATGCAGGCGCTGAACGACGGCGCCGAGGACTCGCGAATCCGGCACCGGGCCGTGCTCTGCCTGGCGCGCTCGGGCGCGCTGCACCAGGCGGCCAAGCTGTTCGACGAGCTGGCGCTCGAAAGCCTGACCGACAGCGATCCCGAGGTTGCCGCGCTGTCCGCCCGGCTGACCAAGGACCGGGCGCTGCTGGCGGCGGGACCGGCGCGGCGCGGCCTGCTGCGCCTGGCGGCGACGCAGTACGCGGCCATCTTCCAGCGCACGGGCGAACATTATCCCGGCGTCAACGCCGCCACCCTCAACCTGCTGTCGGGCCACGGCGACGCCGCCGCGACGCTGGCGGCCGACGTCGCCCGGATCTGCGGCACGGCCGCCGCGGACGACGATGCCTATTACCGCCACGCCTCGCTGGCCGAGGCGCGGCTGATCCTGGGCGACACGGAAGCCGCCGGACGGGCGCTCGAACAGGCGCGCGCGGCGGGCGCGGGACGCATCGACGACATGGCCGGCACGCGCCGGCAGTTGCGCCTGGTCTGCGACGCCGCCGGTCTCGACGCCAGCGTTCTGGCGCCGCTGGCCGCGCCGCGCGTCGTGCATTACTGCGGCCACCGCATGTCGGCCTCGGACGATGCCGGCCGCCTGCGCCCGGGCGACGAGGCCGCCGTCGCCGCCGCCATCGCCGAACGGCTCGACGCCGACAATATCGGCGCGTTGTTCGGCTCGCTCGCCTCGGGCGCCGATATCCTGTTCGTCGAGGCGGCCCTGGCGGCGGGGCTGGACGTGCACCTGGTGCTGCCGTTCGGCATCGACGATTTCGTGCGCGTCTCGGTCGCCGATTCCGGCGATGGCTGGATCGCGCGGTTCCATTGCTGCCTGAAGCATGCCCGTGTCCGCCAGTCGTTCGTCACCGAGGACCCGTTTCGCGGCCACCCGCTGATCTTCACCTATGCCAGCCAGCACGCCATGGGCCTGGCGCTGCTGCGGGCGCGGCACCTGGACAGCGCGCCGCTGCAGCTCGCCGTCTGGGACGGCCGCGAGACCGGCGGCACGGCCGGCACCGCCGCCGATGTCGCGTACTGGCGGACGCTCGGCCACGAATCGGCCGTCATCGAGCCACCGGGGGCGGCGCATCCGCCGGCCGACGGCGGGCCGGCCTATGGCCATGACGAGCTGAAGGCGCTCACCGATGTGCTGGTCCGCCACCCGCATGTTTGGGTGCTGTCGGACGATATGTATGAGCATCTGTGCT
>JANQKO010000524.1 GCA_028281075.1 Alphaproteobacteria bacterium
ATCGCTGAAAAACTCAGACGGTACATATGCGAGCCAACTAGAAAGCGGAAAAGCCAGGCCTTCACATATCAAACCGCATAACTTAGCGCCTATGGGGACAGTCCCTATTATTTGGTTGTTTTGTCTCTCGACCTTGCTATTATCGTGGGTGGTTGGGAACCGCAGGGGAGGGGGAAATGCCGCGGCGGTCGAGGATCGCGCCGGGCGATCTCTGCTATCACGTGATTTCGCGGGGGAACAACCGGGCGACGGTGTTTCATGACGCGCGGGATTACGATCATTTCAGTGAGCTGATGACCGCCGCCCACGAACGGCGGCCGACCCGCCTGCTGGCCTATTGCCTGATGCCCAATCACATCCATCTCGTCCTGCGGCCCCAAGCGGACGGCGATCTCGGACAGTGGATGCGCTGGCTGCTGACGGCGCATGCCAGCCACCACCACCGCCGGCACGGCACCAGCGGCCATGTCTGGCAGGGCCGTTACAAGTCTTTTCCGATACAGGACGACGCGCATCTCTTCGCCGTCATCCGCTATGTCGAGCGCAATCCCGTCCGGGCAGGCCTGGCCGCGCGGCCGGCGGACTGGATCTGGTCCAGCGCCGCGCGGCGCGACGCGGCCGCGACGGCCGGTCCAAAGCTGGCGGCGCTGCCGCTGCCCGATGGCTGGGCGGAGACCCTGGCGCGGCCGGAAACGCCGTCCGCTCTCGAACGCTTGCGTGATTGCGTCAACGGTGGAGGGCCGTTTGGCGACGCCGGCTGGACCAGCCGCACGGCCGAATGGCTGCGCCTGCCCACGGTCCGGCGCGCGCCCGGGCGGCCGCGACGACAGAAGTAAGGGACCGTCCCTATCGCCCCCGCGCCGTCTCCTGCCGGCGGATGGCGCGGCCGGGGCGGGCGCCGGTCGACGCGCCGTCGCGCCAGACCGCCTCGCCGTTCACCAGCACCAGCGCGATGCCGGCCGCCGGCCGCGTCGGCGCCTCGAAGGTCGAGCGGTCGCGCACGCTGCCGGGATCGAACAGCACCAGGTCGGCGTGGTAGCCGGGGCGGATGAAGCCGCGGTCGCCGAGGCCGAACTCGGTCGCCGGCAGGCCGGTCATGCGATGAACCGCGTCCGCCATGGTCAGCACGCCGAGCTCGCGCGCGTAATGTCCCAATACGCGCGGGAAGGTGCCCCAGAGCCGCGGATGCGGATGGTTGTCGCTCGGCAGGCCGTCCGAGCCGATCATGCTGCGTGGATAGGCGATGATCCGCCGCACGTCGGCCTCGTCCATGGTGAAATAGACGGCGCCCGCCGGCTGCAGCTCGGCCGCGGCCTCGAGCGGGCTCAGGCCCAGCTCGGCCGCCACCTCGGCGAGGTCGCGACCGGCGCAGTCCGGCCGCGGCTTCGACCAGGTGATCAGCGTCTTCTCCGCCATCTCGACCATCTCCGGCAGCAGCACCGTCGAGCCGGCGATGTAAGGATAGACGTCGAGGCCGATGCGCTGTTCGCCGGCCAGGCGGTCGAGCAGCGGCAGCGTCTCGCGCGTGCGGCCATAATTCGCCGTGCCCATGCATTTGTGGTGCGAGATCACCACCTGCACGTCGGCGTGCCGGCCGATCGCCGCGGCCTCCTCGATCGAATCGACGATGCCGTCGGCCTCGTTGCGGATATGCGCCGTGTAGATGCCGTCGCCGGCGGTCAGCGCCTCGGCCGCGCCCATCACTTCCTCGGTGCGCGCGGCCTTGGCCGGCGGATAGAACAGGCCGCTCGACATGCCGATGGCGCCGGCGTCCATGGCATCCGCCATCAGGTCGCGCATGGCCCCGATCTCGGCGTCCGTCGCCGGCCGGTCCAGATCGTCCATGCAGTTGTAGCGCAGCACCGAATGGCCGATCAGCGTCAGCGAGTTGAGCGCCGCCGGCTGTTCGTCCAGCCGCTTGAAATAGTCGCCGGCGCTGGCGAAGCAGAATTCCGGCCGGTCGGCCAGCAGGTCGAACGGCGGCGGCGGCAGGCCGGGCCGGGTCAGCGGCGCGACGCTGATGCCGCAATTGCCGACGACCACGGTGGTCACGCCCTGGCTCGCCTTGGCCGGCACGTCCGGCTGCGCCAGCAGGTAGCGGTCGTCATGGGTATGCACGTCGATGAAGCCCGGCGCCAGCGCCTGGCCGGCGGCGTCGATCTCGACCACCGCGCCGCTGCCGCCCAGGTCGCCGATGGCGGCGATGCGCCGGTTCTCGACCGCGACGTCGGCCGTCACCGGCTCGGCGCCGCTGCCGTCGAACACGGTGGCGCCCCTGAAGATCAAATCGCACCGCGACGGCGCTTCGCTCATCTGCCAACTCCCGATTTTCTGTCCCGCGGCGGCCAGCCTCGCACGGTTCCGGCGTCGTCGGCAAACCCTCGACCGCGCGGCCGCATATGCTATGCAGGGGGCGGGGAGGAGATGCCTTGATGACCCGGACCACCAACCAGCTCACCGGCGGCGAGGCCGTCGTGCGCATGCTGCAGCGCCATGACGTGAAATACGTCTTCGGCCTCTGCGGCGACACCAGCCTGCCGTTCTACGACGCGCTGCACCGGCTCGATCACGGCATCACCCATATCCTCAGCCGCGACGAGCGCTCGGCCGCCTACATGGCCGACGGCTACGCCCGCGTCACCGGCAAGGTCGGGGTCTGCGAGGGGCCGAGCGGTGGCGGCGCCACCTACATCCTGCCGGGCCTGGTCGAGGCCAACGAATCCTCCTATCCGGTGCTCGCCATCACCACCGACATCGCCGTCGGCAGCCGCGGCAGGTACACGCTCACCGAACTCGACCAGAAGGCGCTGTTCGCGCCGCTGACCAAGTGGAACGCCGTGATCGACCGCGCCGCCGACGTGCCGAAGCTGCTGCGCGCCGCCTTCAAGGCCATGACCACGGGCCGGCCCGGGGCCGCGCATCTCGGCCTGCCGTTCGACGTGCAGGCCGCGCCCGTGGACGAGAGCGAGGTCTGGGCCGAGCCGGCGCATGGCCGTTATCCGGCCTGGCCCGGCGCGCCGGCGGCCGGCGACGTGGCTCGCGCGGCCGAGCTGCTGCTGGCCGCGCGCGAGCCCATCGCCATCTGCGGCGGCGCCGTGATCAATGCCGGCGGCGAAGCCGAACTGCTGGCGCTCGCGGAAGCGCTCGAGATGCCGGTCGCCACCACCATCAGCGGCAAGGGCAGCCTCGCCGACGGCCATCCGCTGAGCGTCGGCGTCGTCGGCAGCAACGGTGGCACGCCGGAGACGCGGGCGCTGGTCGACGCCGCCGACCTGGTGCTGTTCGTCGGCTGCCGCGCCGGTTCCGTCACCACCGAGCGCTGGCGCCATCCCGCGCCCGGCGCCGCCAAGGTCATTCACATCGACGTCGACCCCGGCGTCATCGGCGTCACCTACCGGGCGGACGCGGCGCTGGTCGGCGACGCGCGCCTCGCGCTCGCCGCGCTCAACGCCGAACTCGGCGGCACCCGCCGCGCGCCCGGCGCGGCGCTGACACGGGCCACCGTCGCGGCTGCCCGCGAGGCCAAGTTCGCCGCCTTCCAGGAACTGGCGACGAGCGACGCCACCCCGATCCGGCCCGAGCGCGTCGTCGCCACGCTGAACGCGGTCCTGCCCGTCGACGCCGTCATCGTCGCCGACCCCGGCACGCCGTGCCCCTATTTCGCGGCTTACTACCGGCTTGGCCAGGCCGGGCGGCAGTTCATCTCGAACCGGGCCCACGGCGCGCTCGGCTATTCGTTGTCGGCCGCCATCGGCGCGCATCTCGGCCGGCCCGATGTCAAGACCGTCTCGGTCATGGGCGACGGCAGCTTCGGCTTCACCAGCGGCGAGCTCGAGACCGTCGTCCGCCTCGGCCTGCCGATTACCTTCGTGGTGATCTCGAACGCCGTCTTCGGCTGGATCAAGGCCGGCCAGAAGTCCGGCTTCGACGAACGCTATTTCTCGGTCGACTTCAGCCGCACCGACCACGCGAAGGTCGCCGCCGCCTACGGCGTCAAAACCTGGTCCGTCGAAAACCCGGCGGACCTCCACGGCGCGCTCGCCGCCGCCTGCGCCCATGACGGCCCGACCCTGGTCGACGTCATCTGCCAGCCCCTCCACGAAGCCCGCGCGCCCGTCAGCGAGTGGGTCGCCTGACGTCGTGTTTCGCGGCGGGTGCCAATTCGGCAAGGCCGATGTGCGTCATGACGATCGTTTGATTTGACCACGGAGGCACCGAGGACACAGAGAAACAAAGATTTTTTCGGCGCTTCGCGCCAACAGACCTTTTTTGTTTCTCCGTGTCTCCGTGCCTCTGTGGTTAACCCACCCCCTGGGTTTTTCCATCTGGACAGCATCGACAACAGGGACGGTTCCTAACCTCCGGGCTGGATGCCGTGATCGCCGGACGTACCGTGTGATCTTGGTGTCTTGCTGCCTTGGCGGTGAAAGACCGGTTTCTCAATGCGCCATCAGCACCGGCAGTTCGGCATGGGCGAGGATATGCCGCGTGGCGCCGCCGAAGATCATCTGCCGCAGCCGGTGCTGGGTATACGCGCCCTTGATCAGCAGATCCGCCCCGACGTCTTTCGCCTCCGCCAGCATCGCCTCGCCGACCGACAGGTCGCCGGGCGAAATCGTCCGCGCCGTCGCGTTGATGCCGTTGCGGACCAGGTGGTTCGCCATCTGCTCGCCGCTCGGCCCCGGCACGCTGCCGTTCTCCACGCTCAGCACCGTCACCGACACGGCCTGTGTCAGGAACGGCATGCCGAGCGCCACCGCGCGGGCCGTCTCGGTACTGCCGTTCCAGGCGATCACCACGGTTTCGCCCAGCCCCCGTGGCGCGGCGGCCGGCGCGATCAGCACCGGCCGCCCGCTCTCGAACAATGCCGCCTCGCAGGTCGCCTGCCAGTCGGCGCCGCCGCGCGGTCCGATCCGGGCGATCACGACCAGGTCGAACAGGCGGCCGTATTCGCCGACGATCTCGCCTTCCTGGCCCTCGACCTCGCGCCAGCCGGCCGTCACCTTCTCGCGCGTGAAGGTGACCTCGCGGTAGGGGATGCCCTGGGTATCGGTGAACTTGGTGAAGCGCCGTCCGGCCTCGGCGATGCGGTCCTCGTCGGAGGCGAGCTGCGTCAGCGATTCCGCCGGCAGCGCGATGCCTTCGCCGGCGACGATGACGGGCGTGCGCCGGACCAGCAGCCCTTCGAGATAGCTGCCGAAGCGAGTCGCCACGAGATGCGCCGTCGCCAGCGCGGCCTCGGCCGCGTCGTCGTCGTGGAACGGCAGGAGAATGGTTTTCATCGCGCATCTCCCCCTATCGACCCGAACGGACCGCCGGCCGAAACGCGCCGGCACCTTCGTCCGGGCTCATTGCCCCTGCGCGGACTCTAGCAAGATCAACCCCTTCGGTCTCCCCCATTCGCCCGCCCGTTCACCAGGCCGGTTGATTGACCACCAAGACGCCAAGACACCAAGGCCGGCCGGCACGGTCTTCGGAGAACCCGCGTGATCTTGGTGTCTTGGCGCCTTGGCGGTGACAACCGAAAGCGCGCCGCGCGCATCCGGCTGCCGAACGTCAGCGCCGCAGCTCGGGCCAGATCAGGCCGGCCAGCACTATCGCCGCCAGCCCCTGGGCGGCGGTCAGCATGACCGCCAGCGGCGCGCCGAGCCAGTCCGCCAGCAGGCCGATATGGAGAAAGCCCAGCACGCCGGTGCCGATGCAGACCGAGACCACGCCCATGATCCGGCCGCGGATCGCCGGCGGCGCCGACAGCAGCGTGATCGTGCTCTGCATGGACGAGAAGCAGGCGCCGGCGATGCCGATCCCCAGCAGCACCACGGCCGAGGCCGATGGCAGGCCGATCGCGCCGAACACCAGCACCAGCGCCAGGAAGGCAAAGGTGCCGTAATAGTAGATCCGCCGGTAGAACACCCGACGCGCCCGGAAGGCGATCGCCAGCGCGCCGATCAGCGCCCCGGCGCCCTCCGCGCTCATCAGCAGGCCGACGGCGCCGGCCTCCAGGCCCATGATGTCGCGGCCGATCACCGGCACCATCGAGGTGAACGGAAAGCCCCAGATATTGAAGATCACGGTAATCGCCAGCGTGCCGACCAGCGCCCGGTCGGTGCGCAGGTGCTGCAGCCCTTCGAGGATGTTGCGCAGGACGTTGCGGCCGATGCCGGCGGCGTGCGTCTCGGCGAAGTCGACGCGCGCCAGCAGCACGAGGCTGACCGCGAACAGGGCCGTGCCGACGAAAAAGCTGCCGTCGAGGCCGATCCATTGCAGCAGGAAGCCGCCCAGCACCGGCCCCAGCATGCGGGTCGCGTTGTTGGTCGCCGCGTCGAGCCCCATGCCGGCGCCCAGCCGCTCGCTGCCGGCGATCTCGCCCAGCAGCGTGCGCCGCACCGGCATGTCCGTGGCCCAGAACAGGCCGCCCAGCAGCGCCCCGACGCCGATGTGCCAGAGCTGGATCGCGCCGGTCAGCGCCAGCAGGCCGAGGCCGCCGCTTACCGCCATCATGGCGACGATGCTGATCTGCAGCAGCAGCCGGCGGCTGACCCGGTCGGCGAGGGCGCCGGCGAAGGCGCTGAACAGCGCCATCGGCAGGATGCGCAGCATGGTCATCAGCGCGACCTGGAACGGCGAGCCGGTGCGGTCGAAGACATAGACGCCGATCGCCAGCAGCTCGAGCCAGCGCTGGACGCCGAGCAGCGCGCCGGCGAGCCAGACCTGGCGGAAGGCCCGGTCGGCCAGCAGCTCCATGGCGCCGCTCGATGTCCGCGGCACGGCCGCCGTCACGGCGTCGCGCCCGCGCGAACCCCTGCTTCCGGGCCTCGGCCCAGGCACTGCCGCATGGCTGGCGTTTCCTCGGGGTGGTTTTGTTTACGAACGCTTGAGGATAAGCGCGGCTATTCCTTTGGGAAAGCCCGTACGATGTCGACGCCCAGCTCATGCATCAGCAGCAGGAAGTCGGCATTGTCGCGGTCGGAGGTCCAGACCGTCAGCTTCGTGTAGCTGTCGGCGAGCTCGTCGGGCGCGACCTGCTGCTGTCCGGCCCAGACCTCGAACGGGCTTTTCAGCGAGTCGATCAGCCAGACCAGCGTCTCGACCATGGCGCAGCCGTTCTCGCCGGTCAGGTCCAGCTCGAACGCATAGGTGCCCGCCGGGGGCAGGCGGCCCTCGTCGAACGCGATGATGGTCTTGGCTTCGGTCATCTCCGCCACCCTCCTACAATGTCAGGCCGCCGTCCACCGCGATCGACTGGCCGGTCACGTAAGCCGCCGCCGGTGACAGCAGGAAGGCGATCACCCCGGCCACCTCGTCCGGCAGCCCGACGCGGCCCATGGGGATGCGGGCGACATCGGCCCGCCGCTCCGGCCGGTTCGGGTCGAGGCCGATTTCCTGGTCCTTGCGGATATAGCCCGGCACCACGCAGTTCACGGTGACGCCGCGCGGCGCGAGCTGTACCGCGAGCGCCTTCGCCATCGCCTCCATGCCGGCCTTGGCCGTGGCCGAGGCCGGCGTGAACCTGCTGGCGAGCTGGAAGCCGTGCGCCAGGAAGGTGCTGAGCCCGATCACCCGGCCGTGCGGCGATGCCTGCAGCAGCGGCAGCGCCGCCGTCGCCAGCCGGAAGAACGCCCCCTGGATCACCTCGATCGATTGCATCAGACCGGCATCGTCCAGCTCGCCGAAGCCGCGCCAGTCCGGGAAGCCGGCATTGTTGACGATCGCGTCCAGCCGCCCGAAGCGGTCCCGCGCCGTGGCGGCCAGTTGCCCCGCCGTCTCGTGCACGCAAAGATCGCCGAGCATGGTCACGACGGCGCTGCCCGCCGCCTCGCAATCGGCCGCCACCCGCGTCAGCCCGTCTTCGTTGTCCCGCGTATGCAGCAGCAGCGCCGTCTCCGGCCCGGCGAGCTTCCGTGCCAACGCCGCGCCGATCCCGCTCGCCGCGCCCGTGATCAGAACGGCCCGTTCGTCGGTCACAGCGTGTGGATCTCCACCGCTTCGTCATCGGCCCGCGCCAGCGCGTTGCGCAGCGGCCGGCCGAAGTCGTCGGCCTCGATCTCGAACAGGTCGCCCGGCCGCGTCTCCAGGCCGTCGGCGAAGCTGACCGTGGCGGTGCCGAAGAAATGCACGTGCACGTCGCCCGGCCGGCGGAACATGGCGTATTTGAAATGGTGCCGTTCCAGGTTGTCGATCGAGTGCGACATGTTCGCCTCGCCCGACAGGAACGGCTTCTCGAAGATGATCTCGTTGCCCCGGCGCACGCGCGAGACGCCGCGCACGTCGTCCGGCGGGGCGCCGGTGCGCAGCTCCGGGCCGATGGCGCAGGCGCGCAGCTTCGAATGCGCCAGCAGCAGGTAATTCTGCTTTTCCAGCACATGGTCCGAGAACTCGTTGCCGAGCGCGAAGCCGACGCGGTAGGGCCGGGCGTCGGGACCGATCACGTAGAGCCCGGCCAGCTCGGGCTCCTCGCCGCCGTCGAGCGCGAAGGCCGGCATGGCGAGCGCCTGTTCCGGCGGCACGAGGCAGCTACCGTCGCCCTTGAAGAACCATTCGGGCTGCGCGCCGAACGTGCCCTTGGCGGGCTTGCCGCCCTCCAGGCCCGATTTGAACATCTTCATCGAGTCGGTGAGGTCCTCGGCCGCGCCGTCCATCCTGGCGTGCAGGTTGTGGCGCGCCTCCGCGCTGCCGAGATGGCTGAGCCCGGTGCCGGTGACGAGGCAATGCGCCGGATCGGGATGGTCGAGCGGCGGCAGCAGGCACTTGGCGGCGATGATCGCGCCATAGTCCGCCGTGGCGCCGCCGATGCGCGCGTCGGCCAGTTCGGCGATCGGCGTCTGCGCCGCGATCGCGTCCAGCGCCAGCGCATGGGTGCTCGCCGTCTCCTCCAGCAGGTTCAGCCGCGCGCCATTCGCGTCGACCGTGCCGACCCGCCGTTCGCCGTCCGCGTCCAGGAACTGCACCAGGTTCATCGCCTCCCTCCCGTCACCGGCCTTCGCGTCAGCATATCACGCGCCGTCAACTCGGCATGAGGTCGGAAATCGATATCGAACACCAACCGCACCCTGAGGAGCGGCCCGAAGGGACGCGTCTCGCGTGCCTCCGTGGTTCTACGCCAAGGGATGCGATGCTAAAGATGAGGCAGGCGGAAGACCAAACGACGGGAGGGACGGCGCCATGAGCAGTCGGTACGACACGGTCTACGGCGACTGGCAGCGCGATCCTGAAGCCTTCTGGGCCGAAGCGGCCGAGAACGTGCACTGGTTCAAGCGCTGGGACCGCGTGCTCGACGACGGCAATCCGCCATTCTATCGCTGGTTCGCCGGCGCCGAGACCAACACCTGCCACAACGCCGTCGACCGCCATGTCGCGGCCGGCCGGGGCGAGCAAGCGGCGATCATCTACGATTCACCGATCACCGGCGCCCTGCGCACGCTCAGCTTCGCCGAGCTGCAGGCCGAGACCGCACGCTGCGCCGGCATGCTGCGGGACCTCGGCGTCGGCCAGGGCGACCGCGTCATCATCTACATGCCGATGGTGCCCGAGACGGCCGTCGCCATGCTCGCCTGCGCCCGCATCGGCGCCATCCATTGCGTGGTCTTCGGCGGCTTCGCGGCGAAGGAACTGGCGACCCGCATCGACGACGCCAAGCCAAAGCTGGTCGTCACCGCCTCCTGCGGCGTCGAGCCGGGCCGCGTCGTCGCCTACATGCCGCTGCTGAACGGCGCCATCGAGATCGCCGGCCACAAGCCGGACGCCTGCGTCGTCCTGCAGCGCGAGATGGCGCCGGCCGAGCTGACGCCGGGCCGCGACCACGACTGGCATGAGCGGATGGCCGCGGCCCGCCCGGCCGACGTCGTGCCCGTCGCCGCCACCGATCCGCTCTACGTGCTCTACACGTCCGGCACCACCGGCGTGCCCAAGGGCGTCGTGCGCGACAACGGCGGCCATCTGGTCGCGCTCAACTGGTCCATGAAGAACATCTACGGCGTCGATCCGGGCG
>JANQKO010000552.1 GCA_028281075.1 Alphaproteobacteria bacterium
CAGCAACGCCCGCCGCGCCTCGGCCGCCCGGATCGCCTGCTGCAGGGCGACCATGTCCGGCGAGGGCAGCAGCGCCAGGCGCGCGGCCGTGCGCAGCACGCTGAAATAGGGCAGCTGCACCCCGTCCGGCTCCGCCGTGACCAGGTCGGCGATGCTGGCGATCGCGACGGCCGCCGGCAGGCCGCACGTCACCGCGTCGGACCGGCTGACCTCGCCCGTCTCGAAGCGCAGGGTCGTGGGCAGGCATTGATCCAACGAGATCCGGATAGTGTTGCTCGCCCGCACCGCGCTGGCCATTTGGCCGGCCGTCAGCTGGTCGGCGAAGATCGCATCGATCCCCGCCTGATTGAACTCGGCCGAGCCCTCGGCCAGCGTCGCCATCGTGCCTCGCAAGCTGCGATCGGCCGGGTTGTCGCTGCCGGTCGACACGCAACCGACCAGCACCAGCGCAAGCGCCAGCGCGGCGCCAACGGAGACAGCCGGGCTGCGCAGCGTGTCGCTGCCGTTGGGCGGCTGGCCGTCGCTGGCCGGCGGCTGATTTGGGATGCGCTCCAGCAGATAGGCACCAACGATGCCGGCGATGCCGCTGATCGCGTCTTTCATCGTCAGCTGCGCGTCGAAATCAAAACCGAACGCGGCGGGGTCGAAATAGCCGGCCATCGTCACCCAGCCGAGCACGTAAAGGACCACGTAGGTCGACAGCTTCCGGCGCTCGCGAAGCCACGTCAACGCGACCTGGAATGGCGACGGGCCGCCGCCTTCTGGCATGCTCATATCTTGCTCCTTTCAGGCACAAAAAAGGCCGCCTCGGTTGTCGTTCCGGGGCGGCCGGGGAGGGCAGAAGCGGACGGCGCCTAGCCGCCGTCCGGAGGGGCCAGGATCACGGCCGGGTCGGCGCCGATCGACGCCAGCAATGCCAGCGTGACGGGATCCTCGACCCATAGCTGCGTTCGCGCGTAGAACCGTTCGCGGTCCCATCGGTCGAGTTGGTCGAACGCGGCCGTCGCGGCCTGCCGAAACCCGCCGGCGTCCAGCCGGTCGAGGATCAGGGCGATATCGACGTACCGGCGTTGTGGCGGCAGCGGCTCGGTAATCCACTGGCGCCAGGCCTCGCCGTTGCGCCAGACGATTTCGCTGCGGATGACGCGGGCATCGGTAGGGCGCGGATCCTGGTTCAGCCGGTGCCAGCCTTTCGCGGCCAGCTCGCCAGAGCTCCACTTCTCCTCTATGTCGGCGGGATGTTGCGTGCCGTCCGCATCGACATAAGGTCGCGATACCGGTTGTAGATTTGCGTCGACGAGCATGTTTATTGCCTTGACGTGATGGCGGCGAGGAAGTTGCCGCTGAGCTGAACGGTCCAGGTGAAATCCTCGGTGGTCCCGGCGGACAACCCGGCCTTGATTGCCACAGCGTGCCGGTGGTTATTTTGAACCGGCTGGTCGACGACTTTGCTCAACGCACCGGTCGACCCGTTCCCGACCACCGAGACCAGGCCGTTCGCGCTCAACTCCATGGCGGAGGCGGCGATCACATAACCGTCGTCCGCCGTCGCGACGTTGTTCGCCGTCCCCGTCGCGCCGGTGTTCGCACCCGACACGCCGTCAACGAACACGTCACCCTCCAGATGCGTGGCAAGAACCGTAAACGCGATCGAGTCGAGCTGCGTCCCGCCTACGATGCTTTTGATTTCGAGCGCCGCCGACTGGCCATACGAGGCGCCCATAGCCGCCGAGAAGATGTAGATCCCCATGTCAGCCCCGGACGGCAGCTCGGGAGCGAACCCGTTGCGCCTGGTCATGGGCAGGCCGCCCAGCTCAATCGCGCCGTCCGCTGTGTTGAGGACGGCAGCCGCGTCCTTGCATGAGGCAACGACCAGAACCGTGCGGCCGTCGGTGGCGGGCGAGCCGATATTGACGTCGTCGAAGACGTGCCCCTGGCTCACCAGCGAGGCGGACACCAGCGGTTCGGCCACGAACAGGCTCTTGCGGCGCCGGCCCGCGAATGCCAGGCCGCGTCTCGTGAACAGGCTCATGTGGTGCCAAACCGTCCGCCGCCATGCGCGACCCAGGTCTCGGCCGCGTTGGCGTGGTAGTACGAATACAGGTTCTCGCCGGGCTCGTGCGGGGGCACCTCGCCGTTCGTGAAATGCCAGCCCGACGCCCACGACACGGCAAACTGGCCGCCGCCGGAATTGTTGATGCGGATCTCGCCACCGTGACCGACCTTGCTCGCCCGATTGGCCACATTGCCCATCACCGTGTTGCCGGTCAGCGTAACAATGCCATTGATGAACAACGACGCATCGACGGCGGTCGTGGCGCCGTAGGGGATCGGAACCTCTACCAGCGCCTGGTTGTACCGATCCAGGGTGATGATCTTGCCGGCGGCTGTGCCGGCGCGGATCTCGGCGACGGTGGCGATCTGCATTTGGCGAGGCCAAAACGAGATCACGACCCATCGGGACAAGGCCTCACCCCAGATGACCAGGGCGACATCGTCACCGTTCGTGACGATATCGGACCCTTCCGGCAGCACCAGCGACGGGCCGTGTTCCAGTGTAATTCCCGGTGCAAACCGCACGAACCGATAGGCAGTGCGGCCGCCAGGATCACCAAAGCCAGTGATGACGGCGCCGCCGCCGTTGGAAACAAAGACAACGCCGCCTTGCTGCGCGCCCAGTTGCAGCGGGCCGGTGCCGACATGATTAACGCTGTCTGAGTCGCCGGCGAACTGCATCAGCAAGTTGGTTTTTTGCACGGTCGACAGAATGTCCGCGCGCGCCAGGGCCGGGGTATCGAGCGACCCGCTGTCAACATTGCCGGAAGAAATGTCACCGCCAAGGATGGTCACGATTTAGGCCCTCTCAGCTCGATATCGACCGTGGCGTCGGCAGGCGCGCCGGCCGGGTTGTAGAGTTTGAATTCCGCCGCCGGCTGACCGCCGACCGTGGCCGCCTTGCTGACGACCTCCGATGACCACCCGCCGCTGCCGACATTCTGAAACGCGATGATCTGTGCCTGGCTGATCGCCGCGAGTTCCTGGCTTTTGGTCGCCATGCGGAAATGGCCGGGGGCAAGCCGTTGGAAGTAGGGGGCTGCGAAAGACAGCGTGTTGATGTCCTGATAGCGGTCGACACGCCCTTGGGCATCGAACACCGTCGTGATCTCGTCGATCGTCGGCGCGCCCGGGTCGGCGGCCGTCACCTCGACCTGGACATACCGCGCCAGGATCTCGGCCGTGCCCACCGGCCCGAACGCGCCCGCCGGCGGCCCTTCGGCGCTGGTCGCATGCCGGATCGTGATCGTCATCGCGCCGGTGCCCTCGACCGTGACCAGGGGCGCAAAGCCGACATCTATCCCCAGATCGATCACCGGCGTGCGGTAGCTGATCGGGGACTTGTTGCCGAGGAACGTGTTCCAGCTGGCCGTGTAGCTGTCCCAGGGCTGTGTCGCGTCGTCCCAGGTGCCGGCGCTCTCGGCGAACAGCCGGTTGGCGTCGACAAAGCAATCGGTGCGCGTGCCCGGCCAGCCCTCGATCGTCTCCAGCCGACGCAACAGCACGTTGCGCAGCGGCGGATCGTCGAGGATGACGTTGGCGGCAAACGCGGCGGCTTCCGAGGCGTTGCCGCTGCTGTCGACCGCCTTGACCGCGAACGTATAGAGCCCAGCGGCGAGCTGCGCGGTCTCGTAGGGGCTGGCGGTCAGCAGGCCATCATGCAGCGGTGTCATGGCGTCGAAATCGGACGTGTCGCCGAGGAAGTAGCGGATCTGCCAGCCGCCGCCCGATTTCACGTCCGCGTCGACCGCGTTCTGAACGATCACGAACCGCCGCGTGCCGTCCACCAGGCTCTCGACCAGCAATTGATCGGGCGCGCCGGGCTTGGCCGTCTTGCCGATCACCGTATGCGTCGGGGCCGCGACCGCGACCGAGCGCGCGCCGGCGATGTTCTTCGACCGGACGCCCACCGCGTATTGCGCCCCATCCTGCACCGGGGTGATCAGCAGCTCGCGATCGTCGCCGGCGGCCGGCCGCGTCTGTT
>JANQKO010000580.1 GCA_028281075.1 Alphaproteobacteria bacterium
CCGGCCGCGATGCCGGTGACGATATCGGGCGACTGCGCGACGGCGGCGGCATAAAGCTGCGCCGCGGCCATGGCGCCCAGCGTGTAGGTCGGGAAATAGCCGATCGCGCCGTCCATCCAGTGGATGTCCTGCAGGCAGCCGTCGCGGTCGTCGGGCGGCCGGACGCCCAGCAGGTCCGCCATGCCGTCGTTCCAGGCCCCCGGCAGGTCGGCGACCGGCAGATCGCCCGACAGCAGCGCCCGCTCGAGCCGGTAGCGCAGGATGATGTGCAGCGGATAGGTCACCTCGTCGGCATCGACCCGGACCAGGCCGCGCTCGACCCGCTGATAGAGCCGCAGGATGTTGCCCCGGTCCCAGGCCGGACCGTCGCCGTCGAACGCCGCCGCCATCAGCGGCAGGGCATGCGCGAGGAAAGCGCCGCCGCGGCAGACCTGCATCTCGATCAGCAGCGACTGGCTCTCGTGCAGCAGCATGCCGCCGGCGGCGCCGACCGGCTGCCGCCGCCAGGCCGCCGGCAGGCCGCGTTCATAGAGCGCGTGGCCGGTCTCGTGCAGGACGCCCATCAGGGCCGAGGTGAAGTCGTCGGTCGTGTAGCGCGTGGTGATGCGGACATCGTCCGGCACGCCGCCGGTGAAGGGATGCGCGCTGACGTCGAGCCGGCCATGCGCGAAGTCGAAGCCGAGCGCGGTCATCAGATCGGTGGCGAGGCGTCGTTGCGCCGCGATCTCGAACGGTCCGGCCGGCCGCAGCGGCGGTCCGGCCGCCGCCTGCCGCGCCAGCACGTCGTCGAGGAAGCCGGGCAGGAAATCCGCCAGGTCGTCGAACACGGCGTCGACCGTGGCCGCGGTCAGGCCGGCCTCGTATCCGTCGAGCAGGGCATCGTAGGGCGCGCAGCCGAAGGCTTGGGCCCGGCAGTCGGCGATCTCGCGCGTCAGCCGCAGCACCTCCTCCAGATAGGGCCGCTGCCGCGCGAAATCGTTCCCCGGCCGGGCCTCGCGCCAGACCATTTCCGAGGCGCTGCCGGCCCGCTCGATCGCGGCGACCAGCGACGACGGCACCGCCGTGGCATAGCGCCAGTCGCGGCGCATCTCGCGCAGGTTGGCCGCCCGCCAGTCGTCGAGACCGCCGGCTTCGGCCGCCGCCTCGGCCGCGTCCAGCAGGTCGGCGACCTCGGGCCCGGTCAGCATGTCCTGGGTCAGCACGGCGAGCGCGGCGATCTGCTCGGCCCGGCCCTCGGCCGCGCCCGCCGGCATCATCGTGGCGCGGTCCCAATACAGCAGGCCACGGGCCTCCGACAGCAGGGCGCGGCGTTCGAACAGGCGCTCCAGGTCCTCGTAGGCGGTCATGCCGTGTCTCCGTCGCGGCGGCGGTGGTAGACGATGTAGATCACCACCAGGACCACCGCCAGCGCGTACCAGGTCAGCGCGTATTCCAGGTGCCGGTTGGGGATCTCGGTCCGGAACTGCCCGCCGGCCGGCAGGCCGCCCGGAATGTCGCCGGCGTCGGCCTCGAGGACGGCCGGCCGCAGCGGCAGGCCGGCCGCCCGGGCCATCGCCGGCAGATCGTAGCTGAACCAGAGATTGTCGGCGGGCTGGTTCTCCGGCGTCAGCCAGCCGGCATGGGCGTTGACGCGCAGGATGCCGGTCACCGTCACCGGTCCGCCGACCTGGCCGGCGGGCCGACTTTCGGGGTCACGCCGGTCGAGCGGCACCCAGCCGCGGTTGACCAGCAGCATGGTGCCGTCGCCGACCTTGAGCGGCGTCAGGACGTGATAGCCGGCCTTGCCCCGGCTGGTGCGGGAGCCGACATGGAGCTCGCGATCGTGCAGGAACCGGCCGCGCGCCACGACCTTGCGAAACTCCAGCGCCGCGAGCGCGTCATCGTCGGCCGGCAGCGGCAGGGCCGGCCCGGCCAGGCCGGCCTGCCGCTCGGCGATCAATCGCGTCTTCCATTCCAGCCGCTGCAACTGCCAAGTGCCGAGACCGACCAGGACCGCCAGCATCGCCACGGTCAGCAGCGTCGGCCAGAAGGACGGCCGGAAGCCGGAGCCTGTCATCGCGCGACGGTCATCGCCACCGCCCCGGTCCGGCGGGCCGGGCGATGGGTGCCGCTAGCCTGCATTTCTCACCGC
>JANQKO010000671.1 GCA_028281075.1 Alphaproteobacteria bacterium
GATCCGATATCGCGGCTGACCATCCTTCGAGACAGCCCCTATCGGGGCTTCCTCAGGATGAGGAATCTTTTGAATTCAACAGCTTATCCTTATGCTGAGCAGACACGAAGCGTCGTCTCGAAGCATGCTGGCGGCGATATCGTGGCTCTTTCAACAACCTGCTAGGGCCGCATCGCGAAGCTGCGCGGGCCTTTCAGCGCGGCGAGACCGGGCTGGACCCAGTCCAGCCAGTCGCAGAGCGCCGGGCGGGTCTCGGCCGGATCGATCAGCTCGTGGAACGCGAATGACTCGGCCCGCGGAAACGGTGACTGCCGGGCCGCCAGCTCGGACTCCAGCGCCCGCCGCCTGGCCTCGGGGTCGTCGGCCGCGGCGATTTCCCGGCCGAACGCCACCGCCACGCCACCCTCCACCGGCAGCGCGCCCATCTCGGCCGACGGCCAGGCCAGCACATAGGCATCGGCGCCGAAATGTGCCGCCTGGGCGACGCCGAAGGACTTGCGCACGACGACGGTGGCCCATGGCGTCTCGCAATCGGCGGCGGCCAGCACCGCGGCCGTGCCGTCGCGGATGGTGCCGGCCTTCTCGGCCTCGGGACCGATCATGAAGCCGGGCTCGTCGACCAGCGCCACGATCGGCAGATGGAAGGTCTCGCAGAACTCGATGAACCGGCGCACCTTGCGCGCGCCGTCCGCGGTCATGGCGCCGGCATAGTAGCGGCAGTCGTTGGCGAAGATGCCGACGGCATGACCGTTCAGGCGCGCGAGGCAGGTGATCTGACCCGGGCCGTAGCGGCGGGTCATCTCGAACACCGAGCCGGCATCGGCGACCGCGGCGATCAGCTTGCGCATGTCGTAGGGCTTGCGGCGGTCGGCGGGCACGATGCGGCGCAGCTTCTCCTCTCGCCGGTCGCGGTCGTCGCCGGCCGCCAGGCGCGGCGCCAGCTCCCAGACATTCTGCGGCAGGTAGCTCAGGAACCGGCGGATCTGGGCGAACGCGTCGGCCTCGTCCTCGGCCGGATTGTCGATCACGCCGTTGACCAGGTGCACGTCGGGACCGCCCAGGTCCTCCTTGCTGATCCGGACGCCCAGCGCTCGCTCGACCACGGCCGGGCCGGCGATCAGGACCTGTGCCGTGGTCCTGGTCATCACGGTGAAGTGCGACGCCACCAGCCGCGCCGCCGGCAGCCCGGCCACCGGTCCCAGCGCGGCCGACACCACCGGCACCGAGGCCATGGCCTTCGCCACCGAACGGAAGCGGGGCGGGGCATAGACCGGCTCGCCGACCGGGCCGCGCGGGCCCTTGCCGCCGGCGCCGCCGACACTGCCGCCGCCGCCCTCGTGCAGGCGGATCAGCGGCATCCGGTACTGGCAGGCCAGCGTTTCGGCATAGACGCTTTTGCGCAGGCCGGCCGCGTTCGGCGAACCGCCCTTCAGCGTAAAGTCCTCGCCGCCGATGACGCAGGCGCGGCCGTCGACCGCGCCCAGGCCCAGAATGAAGTTGGCCGGCGTGAAGTCGCGCAGATTGCCGTCCGCGTCGAGGTCGGCCGCGCCGGCGCCGATGCCCTGCTCGCGGAAGCTGCCGTCGTCCAGCAGCGCGTCGATGCGCTCGCGCAGGCTGAGCCGGCCCTTGGCGTGCTGCCGCGCGACGGCGTCGTCGCCGCCCTGCCGGCGCGCCCGCCGCCGCCGTTCGTGGATCTCGTCGATCTGCTTGTCCCAGGCCATGCCGTGTCCGTCCGCTGAACCGAAAAACTGGCGTATCATGCCGGCATGCGCGCGCCCTGTCCAAGCGCCGCGCCAGCCATTGGAGGAAAGCCGCCCATGCCGTCGCCGGGAACCAAGCGTATCGCCATCCTGGGCTTCGATCTCGAGGCCAACCGTTTCGCGCCGGTCTGCGGCCGGCCCGAATTCGAGGAGCGTGCCTACTACGAGGGCGAGGCGATCAGCCGCGACGCCCGCGCCGATCATCCGGCGATCCACGGTGGCATCTGCGGTTTCTACGCCACCATGGACGCGGCCGGCGGCTGGACGCCGGTGCCGATCCTCTTTACCGGCTCGACGCCGAACGGGCCGGTCGACCAGGGATTCTTCGACGAGGTCATGGACAGGATGCGGGCCGGCCTGGCGGCGGCGGCGCCGCTCGACGGCGTCTATATCTGCGAGCATGGCGCGGCGGTCTCGACCGGCAGCCACGATCCCGACGGCGACCTGTTCGCGATGGTGCGCGAGACGGTCGGCCCCGACGTGCCGGTGATCGCGACGCTCGATCTGCACACCAACGTGTCGCAGCGCATGGTCGATGCCACCGACCTGCTGATCGCCTACCGCACCAACCCGCATGTCGACCAGTTCGAGCGCGGCGCCGAGGCGGCGGCCGCCATGCGCGAGATGTTCGACGGCATGCGTCCGACCGCGGCTTTCGTGCGCCTGCCCCTGGTGGCGCCGTCGGTCACGCTGCTGACGGCCGAGGGCCAGCCCTACGGCGACCTGATCCGGCTGGGGCAAAGCCGGATCGACGCCGACGTGCTGAACGTCTCGATCACCGCCGGCTTCGCGTTCAGCGACACCCCGAAGAACGGCATGGGCATTCTGGTGACGACGCGCGGCGACGCGGCCAAGGCAGGCGCGCTGGCCGACACGCTCGCCAGCGCCGGCTGGGCCGACCGGGAACGGTATCGGACCAACATGATCGGCCTGGACGCGGCGGTCCGGCTGGCGGTCGAGACCGGCGCCGATGCCGGACGGCCGTCCCTGCTGTTCGCCGACGTGGCCGACAATCCCGGCGGCGGCGGCCGCGGCAACACGACCTATATCCTGAAGGCGCTGCACGCGGCCGGCGCCGAGGGTGTGCTGCTGGGCGTGGTCACCGACCCGCCCCTGGTCGAGGCGGCGTTCGCCGCCGGCGAGGGCAAGGCCATCGACGCCCGATTCAACAGCGCGGAGACGCAAACCTTTTCCGAGCCGTTCACGGCGCCGGCGACGGTCGCCGGGCTGTCGGACGGCGAATTCGTCGGCCGGCACGGCATGGTCGCGGACCGGACCGTGCGCCTGGGCCGCTCGTGCCGGCTCGATCTCGGCGGCATTCAGGTGGTCGTGATCAGTGCCCGCCAGCAATGCCTCAGCGCCGATTTCTTCGCGCATTTCGGCCTCGATGTCGCCGCGGCGCGCGGTGTCGTGGTGAAGTCGCGCGGCCATTTCCGCGCCGGCTTCCAGCACCTGTTCCCGCCCGCGCGGATTCACGAAGTGGACGTGCCGGGGCTGACATCGCCCAACCTGGCGAACTTCGACTGGCGGCATCTGCCGCGCCCGGTCTATCCGCTCGACCCCGATACCGTCTGGCCGCTGGCCGGCCGGTAGGAGGGAGGTGATGGACGCCGCCGCCGTGCCCGAGGCGCTGCTGGCCGAGGTCGCGGCGCGGGCCGACGAGACCGAGGCGGCGCGGCGCCTGCCGGCCGATCTCGCCCGGCGGCTCGCCGGTGCCGGCCTGTTCCGGCTGCTGCTGCCGGCGGCCTATGGCGGCCTGGAGGTTCATCCGGCCCGCATGGTCGAGGCGGTCGAGACCGTGGCCCGGGCCGACGGCGCGACCGGCTGGTGCGTGATGATCGGCATGACCAGCGCCGTCACCGCGGCCTATATGCCGGCGGCGACGGCGCGGGAGATCTATGGCGCCAACCGCGACGTGATCACCGGCGGCGTCTTCGCGCCGAACGGACGGGCGCTGGCGAGGGACGGCGGCTATCGCGTCGACGGGCGCTGGCAGTGGGCCAGCGGCTGCCAGAACTGCGACTGGCTGATGGGCGGCTGCGTGATGCTGCGGGACGGCCAGCCGCGGCTGCTGCCGAACGGCCTGCCGGACAGCCGCATGATGTTCTTCCCGGCCGCCGAGGTGACGATCCACGACACCTGGGACGCGTCGGGCCTGTGCGGGACCGGCAGCCACGACATCGCGGTGGCGGACCTGTCCGTGCCGTCGGACCGGTCGGTCTCCATCATCGCCGACCGGCCGGTCGAGGCCGGGCCGCTCTACGCCTTCCCCATCTTCGGCCTGTTGGCGATCGGCGTCGCCAGTGTCGCGCTCGGCATCGCCGCCGGCGCCGTACGGGACCTGGTCGAGCTGGCGGTGGCGAAGCGGCCGCAGATGAGCCGCCGCGTGCTGGCGGAGCGGGCCTCGGTGCAGGCGGACGTGGCGCGGGCGACGGCGCTGCTGCGGTCGGCCCGCGCCTTCCTGGCCGAGGCCATCGGCGCGGCCTGGACCGCGGCCTCGGCCGACGGCACCGTGCCGCTGGCGCGGCGGGCCGACCTGCGGCTGGCGGCGACCAATGCCACCCGCGGGGCCGCGGACGCGGTCGACCTGATGTACCACGCGGCCGGCGGCAGCGCCGTGTTCCGGCGCGGTCCGCTGCAGCGCCGCTTCCGCGACGTGCATGTCGCGACCCAGCACATGATGGTGGCGCCGGCCACGCTGTCGCAGATCGGCCGCCTGCGGCTGGGCCTGGAGACCGATACGACGATGCTGTGAGGAGTGGCCCGCGACGCTGGAGAGTTTCGTCGAGCTGTACAACTATTTCGACAGGTCGGACGCCGGAACCGGCGACGATGCCGTGATCTACAATCCGTCGATGCTGCACCGCTACGACGTCTATAGCCCGCGCATCGAGCAGCGGCGCCTGGGACTGCTCAACGATGCCGGCGCTGTTCGGGAACCTGAATGCCTTTGGTTCAGGCGATATCGGTGCGCGGCGCGTCGTTACCCGAACCCGGTCCCACGCGGCCGCGTTCCGCGTCAGGACCAGGGGTCGGCCCAGACTTCTAGCGCGCCGCCGGCGACGTAGCGCCGCGTCTGGCCGGGCAGGGCGATGTCGGCCCCGCCATGGGTCAGGTCCAGGCGGGCGTTGTCGCGCCGTGGATGCCAGCGGTGCTCCAGCACGACCTTGCCGTCCGCTCCGATCCGGATGCCGAAATGCAGCCGGTCGTTCATCATCCAGTCGCCCTCGTAGCGTGAATCCCGGATCCAGCCGTCATGCCGGTAGTGCGGCTCGACGCGGATGTCGATGGCGCCGCGGGCGAAGCCGTCGCCGGCCAGCTTCAGGTCCCGCCGGAAGTAGCCGGTGAACAGGTGGATGCGGTCGTCGACGGGCGCCGGCGGGCCGCTGGCCGCCTCGGTCATCTTCACGGTGATGGCGCTCAGATGCTCCGCCGTGCGGGTGTGGATGTAGCCCGGCTGCCCGCGGATGGCGACACTGGTTTCGATCAGCAGGTAGTCCAGCCGGTCGTCCCGGTCGCGCCGGCCCGGCAGGTCCCTGACCAGCCGGCCGGGCCGCAGGAACAGCTTGAAGCGCAGGTCGCCGAACAGGAAACGGGTCAGGTTCTGGAAGCCGGCTTCGCTGTTGACGATGCCGAAGGGGCCGGAATGCGCGCGGTGCACGACGGCCCGCGGCGCACCCTTGACATACGCGTTCTCGATCGCGACCAGACCGTCGCTGCCGGGACCGACGGCGGCCTTGGCGCTGCGCACGACATAGTCCTGGAAATTGCTGCCGACCAGCGAGAAGACGCGTTTTAGCGGCGGGGCGTGCGGCAGCGGCCGGTAGGTGTGCAGGTCCTCGTTCCCGGCCAGCCGCAGATAGCGGCGCATGGTCTCCGGCCCGAACGTATCGGCGCCGTGAAAGCCGAAATAGTCGCGCACGCCCTCGGCCCAGCCCAGTCCCGAGCGGAAGCTGATGCCCTTATGCGGCGTGCCGTAGGTGAACAGCTTGGCCACCCGCACCCAGTCGAAGGGCTGGTCCGCGTCCGGCTGGTTCGCCAGCCGGTTCCGCAGCGGCGTGTCCGCCAGCGCCTCGTTCTGCAGGTAGCAGCGGCAGATCAGGCCGCCCATGCTGTGGGCGACCAGGTTGACCGCGAAGCCGTCGGGATTGCCGCAGGCCCGCCGGATGCGGTTCAGAAAGATCAGCAGCTCGGTGGCGTAGCCCTCGATTTCCGGGCGTGCTTCGGCGCGGATGCTGGCTTCCGGGTCGTAGTAGCGGAACACCCAGAGCGTTCCGCGCCAGTCCCTGACCGAACCGGCCAGCGGCCGGTTCTGCCAGTCGACGAAGTTGTTGAAGGAATCCCGGTAGCCATGGTCCTTCAGCAGCCGCACGACGGGACTTTCGAACAGATACATCCTCGGGTCGGCGGACGCCGCCATCTTGTATTGGGTGGCGCCCAGGTTGAACCCGTAATAGGGCGTGTTGAAGGTCGTCTCGACCTCGTCCTCGGTCATGGCGTAGCCACGCACATAGACGATCGGCAGTTGCTGGCCCATTGGACAATCCCCTTTCCCTTGGCCGCCGGACGAACCGGCCGCGCGCCCGCGCGTTCAGAGCGTCTTCAAGAACTCGATCAAGGCCGTCTTCTCGTCCGCCGACAGCGCCGTGCCGTAGGCATGGCCGGCATTGCCGTTGCCGCGCAGGCCGGTGTCGTAGCGCCAGGCGCCGGCCGCCGCCGCGGCATTGCCGCTGACGAAGCCGACATTCGCTTGGTCGTAGACGTCGTGGCCGCGATAGAAGTGCGCCGGCCGCCGGTCCGGCGGCGTCAGCAGGGCGCGCAGGTGCGGTACCGAGCCATTGTGCAGATACGGCGCCAGCAGCCAGACGCCGCTCAACGGCCGCGCCACATAGCCGCTGGCGGCGGTGAATTCGGCGTCCTCGACACCCAGCAGGCGGAACCGCCGGTTCGCGCGCTCCGCGTCGTCGCGCGAGAAACTGTCCGACCGTCCCGGGTCGGTGCCGATCTCGTCGAGCGGAATGACCGTGCCGGTCCGGCCGCCACCGGCGGCGTGACAGTCGGCGCAGTTCTCGGCGAACAGCGCGGCGCCCCGTTCCGCCAGGGCCTCGTCGATGCCGAACGGATAGGCCGGCGGTTGCAGCTCGCGCAGGTAGGCCTCGATGCGGGCGTTGCGCGCCGCGAAGTCCTTGAACGGCAGCGAGGCGATGCCGACCGCCGACAGCGTGACGACGGCGTTCGGCGTCAACGCCTCGCCCGACCAGTGCAGGGCCTGGCCGTCGCGGTCGTCGAGCCGCCAGACCGCCGGAATGTCGGTATTGCCCGACGTGCCGTCGTCGTCCTGCTGGTTGAGGATGAACTTCACCAGGTTGAACGGATCGTCCCGGCCCGGCCCCCAGTCCGGCCGCGCGTCGATCCAGGCGAACTGCCGCCCGGCCTCCCGGATCGCCTCGCGGGTGAGGGGAATGATGAAGAAGTAATAGAGTGCCCGGTCCAGCAGCGACAGGTCGAAGTCCATGGACATCTCGATCAGCAGCCGCTTGGACGTGAAGCGCGGATCGTTGGCCGCCGCGAACAGGAAGCGGAACAGCTTCTGCAGCCTGAGCGTGTGCGTCGGCCCGCCGACGACATAGGTCGGCGGGTCGTCCGGCGCCGCTCGGTAGCTGGTGGTGTGGCAGAAGGCGCAGTTGAGGGTGACGCGCGGGAAGCCCAGCGTTTTCAGCGACAGGCCGACGGGCAGGCGTCGGCCCTCCTCCCACGGCAGGCCGGAGGCGGCGAAGCCGCCGGGGCCCGGCAGCAGGTCCGGGAACACGCGCGGCAGGGTCACGAACAGCGGGTAGGGCAGGCCGAGCAGCAGCTCCGAGCGCAGCGAGCCATACTTGAAGAATTCCTCTTCGCTGGCGAATGTCGGCTGCGGCACGACGCGGAAGAATTTGTACCAGACCAGGACCCCGGTGCCGGCGCCGAGCAGCACCAGGATGCCGACCGTGGCGACCAGGCGTCTCCAGTATCGTCGGATGATTTCCATGCCGGTCCTAGAACGTCTTCAGGTGTTCGACGATGGCGTCCTTGTCGGCGGCCGGCAGGTGGGTGCCGTAGCGCCGGCCCTCGTGGCCGCGGTTGCCGTTGCCGGCCCACTTGCTGACGATGCACTTGTTGTCGGGGTAGCGGTTCTCGGCATTGGTCTCGTGCCCGCAGTCGATGCCGTTCGCCGGGTCGCCGATGCATTGCGTCTCGTAGCGAAAGAACCTGCGGCCGTCCTGTTCGGCCACGTCCGAGACGAAGCCGACG
>JANQKO010000675.1 GCA_028281075.1 Alphaproteobacteria bacterium
CCCGGCGCGCGAGGCCGAGATCCTGCGGCGGCTGGCCCGGCGCCATGGCGGCGCCATGCCGATGCACGTCGTGGCCCGCATCTGGCGCGAGATGGTCAACGGCGCCACGGCCCAGCAGGGACCGTTCGCCGTCGCCGTCTGCGCGCCGGAGAAATCGGTCGGCTACTGGGACATGGCGCGCAGCCATTTCGGCTCGTCGACCTGGATGAGCCTGCAGACCGCGGCCATGCCGGTGCTGCGGATCGTCGTCGAGAATCCCGGCACGGTCGGCGTGCTGCCGCTGCCGCAGGAGGGCGAGACCGATCCCTGGTGGCTGGGGCTGGTCACTGAATCGGCCAACGGCGATATCCCGCGCATCGTCTGGCGGCTGCCGTTCTTCACCTCGCCGGCGGGCCTGTTCGAGCGGCTGGAAGCGCTCGCCATCGCCTTTATCGAGCCCGAGCCGACGGGCCACGACACCACCGTGCTGGCGCTGGAGACCCGTGTCGATACCAGCCGGGCCAGCCTGCTGGCCGCGATGCAGAAGGGCGGCCTGCCGGCGCGCGTGATGGCCTGGCACGAGGACATGGAGGCCGGCTACCGGGTCAACCTGACCGAGATCGACGACTTCGTCGCCCAGCGCGACCCCCGTCTCGCCGATCTCGCCCGCGAGCTGGGCGATACCGCCGGCCGGATGGTGGTGCTGGGCGCCTATCCCCGGCCGATGAGCGAGGAAGAGCTTGCCGCCGGCACCGCGGCGGACGGCACGGGTTGAGGCCGTCCATGGCGTCACCCGAACCGATCGACGGGATTCTCGATATCGCGCCCTATGTCGGCGGCGATTCCAAGGCCGACGGCGTCGCCAGGGCGGTCAAGCTGTCGTCCAACGAATCCGCCATCGGCCCCAGCCCGCGCGCCGTCGACGCCTACCGGGCGCTGGCCGGCGAACTGCACCGCTATCCCGACGGCGGCTTCAACGCGCTGCGCGAGACCATCGCCGAGATCCACGGCCTGGCGCCCGAGCGGCTGATCTGCGGCAACGGCTCGGACGAGATCATCAGCTACCTGACGCATGCCTATGCCGGACCGGGCGACGAGGTGCTGTTCAGCGCGCACGGCTTCCTGATGTATCCGCTCAGCGCCATGGCCGCCGGCGCGCGGCCGGTGAAGGCGCCGGAAACGGACTATCGGGCGTCGGTCGACGCGCTGCTGGACGCCGTCACGGACGCCACCAGGATCGTCTTCCTGGCGAACCCGAACAACCCGACCGGCACCTATCTGCCGGCCGACGAGGTGGCGCGGCTGCGGGCCGGCCTGCCTGGCCGGGTGCTGCTGGTGCTCGACGGGGCGTATGCGGAATATGTCAGCCGCAACGACTATTCGGCCGGCATCGAGCTGGTCGACGCCGGCGACAACGTGGTGATGACCCGGACCTTCTCGAAGATCTACGGCCTGGCGGCGCTCCGGTTGGGCTGGGCCTATTGTCCGCGGGCCATCGCCGACGTCTATCACCGCGTGCGGCCGCCGTTCAACGTCAACGCCGCCGCCCAGGTCGCCGGCGTGGCGGCCATGCGCGACGTCGCGCACACGGACGCGGCGCGCACCCACAACGATATCTGGCAGCCCTGGCTGACAGCCGAGATGTCCCGGCTGGGCCTGTTCGTGATCCCGTCGGTCGGCAACTTCATCACCGTGCGCTTCGGCGCCGACGGGCCGCGCGCGGCGGCCGAGGCGCTGGCGTTCCTGAAGCGCCGCGGCGTCCTGGCCCGCGGCATCGCGCCCTACGGCCTCGCCGACTGCGTGCGGTTCACCATCGGGCTCGAGGACGAGAACCGGGCCGTGGTCGACGCGGTCACGGCGTTTCTCAGCGGCGCCGATGTCTAAAATGGCCAACAAGAAACCGCTGTTCGAGAAGCTGGCGCTGATCGGCGTCGGCCTGATCGGCTCGTCGATCGCCCGCGCCGCGCGCGAGAAGGGCGTCGCCGGCCAGATCGCCGGCTGCGCCCGGTCCGAGGCCAACCGGGCCCGCTGCCTGGAACTCGGCATCGCCGACAGCATGCACGGCGACCCGTCGGCCGCCGTGGTCGGCGCCGACCTGGTGATCATCTGCCATCATCTCGGCGACTACGCGGCCACGGCCCAGCGCATCGCGCCGGTGCTGCGGCCGGGCGCCATCGTCTCCGACGTCGGCTCGGTCAAGGGCATCATGTTCCGCGACGTGGCGCCCAGCCTGCCGGACAACGTGCACATGGTGCCGGGCCATCCGGTCTCGGGCACCGAGAAGTCGGGCCCGGACGCCGGCTTCGCCGAGCTGTTCGAGGACCGCTGGTGCATCCTGACGCCGGGCGAGGTCGACGCGGCGGCGGTCGAGAAGCTGACCGCCTTCTGGCAGGCGCTGGGCAGCCGGGTCGAGCTCATGCAGGCCGAGCACCACGACCTGGTTCTGGGCCTCACCTCGCACCTGCCGCACCTGATCGCCTACAACATCGTCGGCACGGCCGCCGACCTGGAGACGGTGACCAAGGGCGAGGTGATCAAATACTCCGCCGGCGGCTTCCGCGACTTCACCCGCATCGCCGCCGCGGACCCGGTGTTCTGGCGCGACGTGTTCCTGAACAACCGCGAGGCGGTGCTGGAGATGCTGGGCCGCTTCACCGA
>JANQKO010000691.1 GCA_028281075.1 Alphaproteobacteria bacterium
TCGGTGAACAGCACCTCGACCATGCCGGTGACGCCGATGAAGTTGACGATGTCGGCTTCCGTCACCGTGCGGCCGATGGTCTTGAAGGTGTCGCCGACCTTCAGGTCGTTCCAGTAGAAGCCGAGCCCGACCGTCTTCATGGTTCCACCCCTCTCACGATCCGTCCTGTTGCAGCAGCGCGCCGGCCGCGCGCATGGCCTCGATGTCGGCCTCGGCATAGCCGAGCTCGCGCAGCAGTTCCGGGCCGTTCTCGCCGAAGCGCGGCGCCGGCCGGCGGATCTCGCCCGGCGACTTCGAATAGGCGATGGGGATGCCCGTGACCACGGTGTCGCCCTCGCTCGGGTGCGCGAGCCTTTGAAACAGGCCGACGGCCCGGAGATGCGGGTCGTCCATCAGGTCGGCGATGTCGTTGACGATCATCGACGGGATCTCGGCCTCGGCCAGCATCGCCAGCCACTCGTCCGCCGGCCTGGTGGCGATGGCCTGGGCCATGAATTCGTAGAGCCAGCCGGTATGCTCGGTGCGCGTGGCATGGTCGGCGAAACGCGGATCGTCGGTCAGCTCGGGCCGGCCGGCCATCTCGAAGAACAGCGCCCAGTGCCGGTCGGTATAGGGCAAGGCGCAGATGTGGTGGCCGTCGGCCGTGCGGTAGGGCTTGCGCGCCGGCGTCGTCAGGCGCTTGTAGCCGACCTCGCCGAGCGGCGGCTCGAAACCGGCATCGAAGATATGCTCGACCATCAGGAACGAGACCAGGGTCTCGAACATCGGCACCTCGACGAACTGGCCCTCGCCCGTGCGCGCGCGGTGCAGCAGGGCCATGGCGACGGCCTGGCTCAACTGCAGGCCGGTCAGCTTGTCGACCATCACCGTCGGCACGTAGCGCGGCTCGCCGGTCGTGCGCTCGAACAGGCCGGCGAGGCCCGAGCCGGCCTGGATCATGTCGTCATAGGCCGGCCGGGCCGCGTACGGCCCCTTCTGCGAGAAGCCGTAAGCGCCGACATAGACGATGTCGGGCCTGATCGCGGCGACGTCGTCGTAGCCGAAGCCGAGTTTGGCGATCTTCTGCGGCCGCATGTTGTGGACCAGCACGTCGGCGGTCTCGATCAGCGCCCTGAGCGCCGCCTTCGCCGCGTCCTGCTTGAGGTCGAGGGCGATCGAGCGCTTGTTGCGGTTCATGTTCATGAAGGCGCCGGCCATGCCGGGACTGCGCGCCGACCCGAGGAAGCGGGTCGAGTCGCCCTTGGGCGGCGCTTCCACCTTGATCACGTCGGCGCCCATGTCGCCCAGAAGCTGCGTGCCGTACGGGCCCAGCAGCACAGTGGTGATGTCGATCACCCGGATGCCGGCAAGCGGTCCGCTCAACTCATGTCTCCGTCTGGCGCTAGTAGGACTTCGGCAGGTCGAGGACCTTCTCGCCGATATAGTTCAGGATCATCTCGCGGCTGACCGGCGCGATGCGGGCGATGAAGCTTTCCCGCAAGTAGCGCTCGACGTGATACTCCTTGGCATAGCCCATGCCGCCATGGGTCATCACCGCGCGCTCGCAGGCCCGGTAGCCGGCCTCGCCGCCGAGATACTTGGCGGCGTTCGCCTCGGCGCCGCAGGGCTCGCCGGCGTCGTAGAGGGCAGCGGCCTTGAACACCATGAGGTTGGCCGCTTCCAGCTCGGCCCAGCTTTCGGCCAGCGGATGCTGGATCGCCTGGTTCTGGCCGATCGGCCGGCCGAAGACCTCGCGTTCGCGGGCATAAGCCGTGGCCCGTCGCAGCGCCGCCCGGCCCAGCCCCACGGCCTCGGCCCCGACCAGGATGCGCTCCGGGTTCAGGCCGTCGAGCAGGTAGTAGAAGCCGCGGCCCTCCTCGCCGATCAGGTTCTGGCGCGGCACCGGCAGGCCGTCGATGAAGACGGCGTTCGAGTCGACGGCCTTGCGGCCCATCTTCTCGATCTCGCGCACCTCGACATGGTTCCGGTCGAAGTCGGTATAGAACAGCGAGATACCCTGCGTCGGCTTCTCGACCCGGTCGCGCGGGGTGGTGCGGGCCAGCAGCAGGATCTTGTTGGCGGATTGCGCCGTGGACGTCCAGAGCTTGCGGCCGTGCACGACCCAGCCGTCGCCGGCGGGCTCGGCCCGGGTCTCGATCTGGGTCGTGTTGAGGCCGGCATTGGGCTCGGTGACGCCAAAGCAGGTACGGTCCTGGCCGGCGATCAGCGGCGGCAGGAAGCGGCGCTTCTGGTCGTCGGTGCCGTGGACGACGATGGGATGCGGGCCGAACAGGTTGATATGCACGGCGGACGCCCCGGTGAAGCCGGCGCCGGACTCGGCGATGGTCTGCATCATGATCGCGGCCTCGGTGACACCAAGCCCGGCGCCGCCATAATCCGGCGGCATGGCGATGCCGAGCCAGCCGGCCGCCGCCAGGTCGGCCACGAAGTCGTCCGGGAAGCCGCCCTCGCGGTCCCGCGTCAGCCAGTAGTCGGCATCGTACTTGGCGCAGAGCCGGGCGACGCTGTCGCGGATCGCCTCCTGCTCCTCGGTCAGGCGAAACACGCCATTCGTCCTCCCAAAACAGCCGGCGCGGTCCCGACCGCGCCGGGACCGGAGTCTAGAAGTAATTGCCGGCCCTGCCTAGCGCCGCCGAACGTTGACAGCGGCGGCGGCATTCGCTTGGCTCGGGCGCATGATCACACCCGCCACGGAAACGTTGATCCAGGCCGGCATCGCCTTCGAGACGGCACGGTTCGATCCCGCGCTCGACGCCGCCGCGGCGGCCGACGCCATCGGCTTGCCGCCGGCGGCGATCTGCAAGACGCTCGCCTGCGTGTCGATGCCGCGGGTCGTGCTGGCGGTGCTGCCGGGTCCGGCCCGGCTCGACCTGGAAAAGCTGAAGGCGCTGACCGGCGAAGCGCGCACGGCCATGATCGCCGCTGCCGCCATGGGCCGGATGACCGGCATGCGGCCCGGCGCCGTCACCCCGATCCCGGCCCCCGGCGGGCGGCGCTTCGAGGTCTATCTCGACCGCGCGGTCATGGCGCACGGGACGATCGGCATCGGCGCCGGCGCCGCCGGCATCGAGCTGCTGCTGGCGCCCCGGGACCTGCTGGCCGTGACCGACGGCGCGGTCGCCGACCTGGTCGCGGGATCGTAACCAGGGGACGGCGGAACGCGCCGGCGACAGCCGCCCCGACCTGGAAAAGCTGAAGGCGCTGACCGGCGAAGCGCGCACGGCCATGGTCGCCGCTGCCGCCATGGGCCGGATGACCG
>JANQKO010000072.1 GCA_028281075.1 Alphaproteobacteria bacterium
TGGCCGGCCACGTAGGCGGCCGTCTTCGGCAGCTCGACGCCGCCGTCGTTTTCCAGCACCCGCATGACCGCCACCGAGACCGCCATCAGTGCCGGCTGGGCGTTCGCCGTCAGGGTCAGTTCGTCCGCCGGACCCTCGAACATCAGCTTCGACAGGTGCTGCCCCAGCGCTTCGTCCACTTCCTCGAAGACGTAGCGGGCGGTCGGCAGCGCCGCCGCCAGCTCCTGGCCCATGCCGACGGCCTGCGAGCCCTGGCCGGGAAATACGAATGCGCGCGCCATGGTCTGTCGTTACGTCCGTTTCCTGGCTGTCCCCGGGGATGACGAAATGGTTAAGGCGCCCGATACATACTCCGGCCTGCGTTCCTGTCAAGGCGGCTTGAACCGACGGGCCGTTCGTGTATAAGTGCCGCCGCCGCAAACAGCGCGATCCCTTGGGATTATCCGGGCTGGAGCCATGGAGGCCGGCTTCCGCGGCGCATCGAGCCGGCAATTTGGAGACGATCGAACGGCATGCCGTACTACGAAAACGTGTTCATCGCCCGACAGGACATCTCGGGCCAGCAGGTCGACGGCCTGCTCGAAAGTTTCGGCGAGATCATCAACCAGGGCGGCGGCAAGGTCGCCAAGCACGAATACTGGGGCCTGAAGAACCTGTCCTACAGGATCAAGAAGAACCGCAAGGGCCACTACGTGCTGATGAACCTGGACGCCCCGGCCGACGCCGTCCTCGAGATGGAGCGCAACATGCGCCTCAGCGAGGACGTGATCCGCTTCATGACGGTGCGTGTCGACGCGCTCGAGGAAGGCCCGTCGGCCATGATGCAGAGCCGCTCGTCCCGCGACGGCCGCGACCGGCGCGGCGACCGCGGACCGCGCGACCGGCGCGACGACCGACGTGACGATCGCCGCGACGGCCCGCGTGAGCCGCGGCCGGCGCCGGCGGCCAGGGATGCCGCGCCGAAGGAGGCGAGCTGATGGCCCAGGATATCAAGATCAGCCAGCTGCCGATCCGCCGGCCGTTCCATCGCCGGCGCAAGACCTGCCCGTTCTCCGGCGCCGGCGCGCCGAAGATCGACTACAAGGACGTGAAGCTGCTGCAGCGCTTCGTGTCCGAGCGCGGCAAGATCGTGCCCAGCCGCATCACCGCGGTCTCGGCCAAGAAGCAGCGCGAGCTGGCCCGGGCGATCAAGCGCGCACGCAACCTGGCGCTGCTGCCGTTCGTGATCCAGTAGCCGCCCGTCGGCCCCGGCCGACCGGGCACGCCCGCCATGCCGCAGCAGACCACGATAGCGATCGCCGCCGGCGGCGTTAGCGCGCTGCTGTTCTTCGGCCTGTTCGCCGGTTTCTTCCCCGGCGCCCCGCTCGCCGCGCTGACCGCGGTGCCGCTGTTCGCGGCCGGGCTCGGTCTCGGTCTGCCGGGGGCGGTCATGGCCGCCGGGGCCGGCGTCGTGGTCATCGTCCTGGTCGTCACCTTCATCGCCACGGGCGACGGCGGCTTTCTGCCGGCCATCCTCACCTTTCTCGCCCTGCATGCCGCGCCGGCCGTGATCCTGAGCCGCCAGGCCCTGCTCTCGCGGCCGTCGCCGCAGGGTCAGGAATGGTATCCGGCGGGGCTGCTGGTGGCCTGGCTGGCGGGCATCGTCACCGCCTATTTCGCCCTGGCGCTGCTGTTTTTCGCCTTGCAGGGCACCGGCCTGCTGACGGTGATCGAGAACCTGATCGCGGCCATGGCCGGGGCGCTGAGCGGAGCCAATCCCGAGCTGTTCGGCACCGAAGCGCCGCTCTCGCCGGACGACATTCCCGCCATCGCCCCCTTCATTCCGGGCGTGTTCGCCGCCTCGATCATGGTTTTCGTCGTCATCAGCGGCGCCCTGGCGCAGGCCTTGCTGACCCGGTTCAAACGCAATATCCGGCCCGGCGGCGGCTTTACCGAGCTGACGCTGCCGATGCCCATGCTCTATGCCTTCGGCGTCGCCCTGGCGCTGTCGCTGACGACCGGCAATCTGGGCATGATCGGCAAGACGCTTGCAGTAATCCTGGCGGTGGCGTATCTCCTGCAGGGATTGGCGGTGCTGCATGCCTGGGCGCGCCGCTGGAAGGGCGCGTCCATCGTGCTGACGCTGCTTTACCTGGCATTGATTCTGGTCTGGCCGGCCCCGGTTCTGGTGGTCGGCCTCGGACTCGTCGAACAAGTGGCCCACCTGCGCCGGCGCGGCGCCGGCGGCGGCCCCGGCGCGGAGGACGAATGATGGAAGTGATTTTGCTGGAGCGCATCGAGCGGCTCGGTCAGATGGGCGACGTGGTCAGGGTCAAGGACGGCTATGCCCGCAACTACCTGCTGCCGCAGAAGAAGGCGCTGCGCGCGACCAAGGACAACATGTCCCATTTCGAGGGTCAGCGGTCCCAGCTCGAGGCGCAGAACCTGGAACGGCGGAACGAGGCCGAGGCCGCGGCCGGCCGCATGGAAGGCCTGAGCTGCGTGCTGGTCCGTCAGGCCAGCGACATGGGCCAGCTCTACGGCTCGGTCTCGGCGCGCGACATCGCCGACGCGCTCGGTGACGGCGGCGTCAAGATCGACAAGCGGCAGGTCTCGCTGGACCGGCCGATCAAGACCTTGGGCATCCACGGCGTTCGCATCATCCTGCACCCGGAAGTCTTCGTGCAGGTCGACGTCAACGTCGCCCGCAGCGAGGCCGAGGCCGAGCAGCAGGCAGCGGAAGCCGGCGACCTTTTCGAGGACGAGGATGCCGCGGCGGCGGCGCAGGCCGAGGCCGAAGAGGCCCTGGCCGACGGCGAAGATTCAGAAGCAACCGACACCGACACCGAAGCCGCGCCGGCCGAGACCGACGGCCCGCCGGCCTAGCACGCATCCAGCGCCCCACCGGCACGGACCGCGCCCGGCATACACCGATGCCGGGCGTTCGGCCGGCGGGTTCCGCCCGTGACCACCCGGTGGTCGCGGGGCCGATACACTTGCGCCGGTCATGATCTCGGGTAACATTCCTGTGATGGTTCTTTTCGTGACAGCCGCTACGCGGCTGTTTTGCGGTGGACCACCGGTCCACAAGGGAGGACGGGGCCGAGAGACAGATGCTGCTGGCGCGAATGCTCGATCATGTGATCCGGGCTGGCAAACTAACGCTGATCGATGCCAATGGCCGGATACACATTTTCGAAGGCGACCGTGACGGGCCGGACGTACAGGTCCGACTGACCGACACGGCGCTGCACAGGCGCATTCCGCTTCATCCGGTGCTGGCCATGGGCGAAGCCTATATGGACGGCACCCTGGTCATCGAGGCGGGCGGCCTGCGGGATTTCATCGAGATTTTCGCCATGAATCTCGGCGGCCGGCGGCGCCTGCACTGGCTGTCGGCCGCGGCCTATGGCTGGCGCAAGCTCTGCCGGGTGTTCGCCCAGTACAATCCGGTGCCGCGGGCACGGCGCAACGTCGCCCATCACTACGATCTCTCGGACACCCTCTACGACCTGTTCCTCGACCACGACCGACAGTATTCCTGCGCCTATTTCGCCGATCCCAGCGACGATCTGGAGATGGCGCAGCTTCACAAGAAGAACCACATCGCCGCCAAGCTGCTGTTGCGGCCGGGGCAGCGGGTTCTCGACATCGGCTCGGGCTGGGGCGGGCTGGGCCTGCATCTGGCCGAGGCCGGCGGCGCCGACGTCACCGGCGTGACGCTCTCCGACCATCAGCACGCCTATGCCAACGCCCGGGCACAGCGGGCCGGCCTCGGCGACCGCGTGCGGTTCGAGCTGCGCGACTATCGCCAGCTCGACGGCCGCTACGACCGCATCGTCTCGGTCGGCATGTTCGAGCATGTCGGCATCCGCCACTACCGCACCTTCTTCGACAAGCTGCACCAGCTCCTGGCCGACGACGGCGTGGCGCTGCTGCACACGATCGGCCGAGCCGAGGGCCCGGGCGCGACCGATCCGTTCGTCGACAAGTACATCTTCCCCGGCGGCTACGCGCCGGCGCTGTCCGAAGTGACGCCGGTCATCGAGCGCGCCGGCTTCTACATCACCGATATCGAGGTGTTGCGGCTGCACTATGCCGAGACGCTGCGATGCTGGCACGAAAACTTCCAGCGCAACCGCGACCGGGTGCGCGAGATCTACGACGAGCGGTTCTGCCGCATGTGGGAATCCTATCTGCTGGGCGCCGAGATGGCTTTCCGGCATGTCGGCCACGTGGTCTTCCAGATCCAGCTCGCCAAGCACCAGGACGCGGTGCCGCTGACCCGCGACTACATCACCGATTACGACCGCGCGGCGATGCGGCCGGCCACGCGGGTGGCCCGCACCGGATGATTCGCCGCGAACGCCGGTCCCGGCGCGGCCGCCGGCCGGACCCGGCCGCCGGCGCGCGGGCCGGCGCGAAACGTTGTCCACCGCCGGTTTGACGCACCCCGCGCCGCCAATGCCGTTCGCCGCCTTGGCAAGGCCGGCGCCATCCACAAAACTGTCCACATGTGGACACCGGCCATCCACGACATAGTTCGGCCCGCGCGCCGGTTATCGGCGCGCCGCCGGCCGGCCCGTGATATGGTCCGCGCCCCATGAGTAACGAGCCCCTCACCTCTTCGCTGAGCGCCGTCGACATCGACCCGGCCGCCGACGACTACCGCGAGCAGCCGCACAACGTCGAGGCCGAGCAGGCGCTGCTGGGCGCGCTGCTGGTCAACAACGAGGCGCTCGGCCGCGTCGGCGACTATCTCCAGGAAGACCATTTCTTTCAGCCGGTGCATGCCCGCATCTATGCCGCCGCCGTCAAGCTGATCGAGCGCGGCCAGATCGCCAACCCGGTGACGCTGAAGCACTTCTTCGAGAACGACGCCGCGCTCGGCGACGTTGGCGGCGCGCAGTACCTGGTCCGGCTCGCCGGCGCCGCGGTCAGCATCATCAACACCGACCATTACGGCCGCACCATCTACGACCTGGCCATGCGGCGCAGCCTGATCACCATCGGCGAGGACCTGGTCAACCGCGCCTACGACGCCGATGTCGACGACCCGGCGAAGGCGCAGCTCGAAGCGGCCGAGAGCCAGCTCTTCCGGCTGGCCGAGTCGGGCCGGCACGAGGGCGGCTTCCGCGACTTCGGCTCGGCGCTGGCCGAGGCCATCGAGATGGCCGACATCGCGCTGCAAAGCGACGGCGAGGTGACGGGCGTCGCCACCGGCCTGCTCGACCTCGACGCCAAGCTCGGCGGCCTGCATCCATCAGACCTGATCATCCTCGCGGCGCGGCCGGCCATGGGCAAGACCTCGCTGGCCACCAACATCGCCTTCCATGCCGCCAGCAGCTTCCGCCAGGAGGTCGACGAGGCCGGCAACCGCACCGTCCTGGACGGCGCCGTCGTCGGCTTCTTCAGCCTGGAGATGTCGGCCGAGCAGCTCGCCACCCGCATCCTCGCCGAGCAGGCCGAGATCGCCTCGGACCGCATCCGCCGCGGCGCCATCAAGGTCGAGGATTTCAGCCGCCTGGTGCGCGCCAGCCAGCAGTTGAGCGAGCTGCCGCTATTCATCGACGACACGCCGGCGCTGACCATCTCGGCGCTGCGGACCCGGGCCCGGCGGCTGAAGCGCAACCACGGCCTGGGGATGGTGGTCGTCGACTATCTGCAGCTTCTGCGGCCCAGCGACCGCACCGAGAACCGGGTGCAGGAGATTTCCGAGATCACCCAGGGCCTGAAGGCGCTGGCCAAGGACCTGAACGTGCCGGTGCTGGCCCTGTCGCAGCTTTCCCGCGCGGTCGAGCAGCGCGAGGACAAGCGGCCGCAGCTCGCCGACCTGCGCGAATCCGGGTCCATCGAGCAGGACGCCGACGTGGTCATGTTCATCTACCGCGAGGAATACTACCACGAGCGCAAGCAGCCCGAGCCGGACACGCCCGAGCACGCGGAGTGGCGCGAGAAGGCCGAGCGCATTCACGGCGTCGCCGAGGTGATCATCGGCAAGCAGCGTCACGGCCCGACCGGCACCGTCAACCTGCAGTTCGAGCGCGAGATCACCAAGTTCCGGAACCTCGAGCCGGCCGAACGTATACCCGATGCCGCCCTCTGAGCAGGCCGGCGCGGTCCTGCATGTCGACCTGGACGCGCTGGCCGGGAACTACCGCTGCCTGCGGCGCGCGGCCGCCGGCGCCACCTGCGCCGCGGTCGTCAAGGCCGACGGCTATGGCCTCGGCGCGGCCGAGATCGCCGGCACGCTGTGGGCGGCCGGCTGCCGCGACTATTTCGTCGCCCATGCCTTCGAAGGCGCGGCGCTGCGCGCGGCCCTGCCGGACGCAACGATCTATGTACTGCACGGGGCCATGCCCGGCGCCGAGGCCGGGCTGCCGCTCCATGGCCTGATCCCGGTGCTGAACAGCCTCGGCCAGGTCGATGCCTGGGCCGGACTCGCCCGCGCCCGCGGCGGCCTGGACGCGGTGCTACAGATCGACACCGGCATGAACCGGGTCGGCCTGCCGCCGGCCGAGGTCGCGGCCTTGCGCGACGACCCCGCCCGGCTCGACGGCATCCGCGTCCGCTACGTGATCAGCCACCTCGCCTGCGCCGAGGACGCCGGCGGCGCCATGAACGCAGAGCAGTTGGCCGCGTTCCGGAAGCTGAAGGCCGAACTGCCGGCGGCGCCGGCCAGCCTCGCCAACTCGTCCGGCATCTTTCTCGGGCCCGACTACCACTTCGATCTGGTGCGACCCGGCGTCGCGCTCTATGGCGTCAACCCGACGCCCGGACGGCCGAATCCGATGGCCGAAGTCGTGCGCCTGGAGGGCAGAATTCTGCAATTGCGCGAAATTGACAGGCCCCAGACCGTTGGCTACGGTGCCGCCTATCAAGCAGCCGGGCCACGCCGTATCGCGACCGTTCCGGTCGGCTACGCGGACGGGTACCTCCGGTGCCTTGGCAACCAAGCATACGCCTGCATCGGCGGCGTCCGGGTACAGGTGGCGGGGCGCGTGTCAATGGACCTCATCACGTTGGATGTCACCGACGCACCGCCGTCGGCGCTGCGCGTCGGCGCGCCGGTCGACCTGATCGGCGGCGGCGTGCCCATCGACGAGGTCGCCGCCTGGGCCGGCACCATCGGCTACGAGCTGCTGACCGGCCTCGGCCATCGCTATCACCGGTCCTTTCACCGCGGGGGCGCCTGACCCACATGAATCCCCTGGCAATCGTCGGCCGAGTCGTCCTGGGCTTCCTCAACACCGCCGGCAAGCTCTCGATCTTCACCGGCCAGGCCGTCTCGAGCTGCTTCGCGCCGCCGGTCTATCTCCGGCTGATCGGCCGGCAACTGCTGGCCATCGGCTATTACTCGCTGCCCGTCGTCGGCCTGACCGCGATCTTCACCGGCGCCGTGCTGGCCCTGCAGATCTATATCGGCTCCTCGCGCTTCAACGCCGAGAGCACGGTGGCCTTCATCGTCGTCATCGCCATCACCCGCGAGCTGGGGCCGGTGCTGGCCGGCCTGATGGTCGGCGGCCGGGTCGGCGCGGCGATGGCGGCCGAGCTCGGCACCATGCGCGTGACCGAGCAGATCGACGCCCTGGTCACGCTGCAGACCAACCCGATGAAGTACCTGGTGGCGCCGCGGCTGATCGCCGCCACCATCGCCATGCCGCTCCTGGTGGCGATCGCCGACATCATCGGCGTCATGGGCGGCTACCTGGTCTCGGTCAACAAGCTCGACTTCAACGCCGCCACCTATCTGAAGAACACCTTCGACGTGCTCGAGGCCGACGACGTCGTCTCGGGCCTGATCAAGGCCGCCGTGTTCGGCTTCATCATCGCGCTCATGGGCTGCTACCACGGCTTCAACAGCTCCGGTGGCGCCCAGGGCGTCGGCCGGGCCACCACCAACGCCGTGGTCTCGGGCCTGATCCTGATCCTGGTCGCCAACTACATCATGACCGACCTGTTCTTCGCATGAGCAACGATCCGCCCAAGCTGCTGCTGGACGACGTGCACAAGGCGTTCGGGCCGAAGGTGGTGCTGAACGGCCTGAACCTGACCTTGCACAAGGGCGAATCGATCGTCGTCATCGGCGGCTCCGGCACCGGCAAGTCGGTGATGCTGAAATGCGTGCTGGGCCTGCTGCGGCCCGACGCCGGACGCATCCAGGTCGACGGCGAGGACGTGGTCGGCATGGGCGGCGGCAAACGCGACCGCGTGCTGCGCAAGTTCGGCATGCTGTTCCAGAACGCGGCGTTGTTCGACAGCCTCTCGGTCTGGGAGAACGTCGCCTTCGGCCTGGTCGAGGGCGCCGGCATGGCCCGCGAGGAAGCCCGCGAGATCTCGCTCGACAAGCTGCGCCGGGTCGGTCTCGGCCCCGATGTCGCCGAGCTCAGCCCGGCCGCGCTGTCGGGCGGCATGCGCAAGCGGGTCGGCCTCGCCCGCGCCATCGCCACCGAGCCCGAGATCATCTTCTTCGACGAGCCGACCACCGGCCTCGATCCGATCATGGGCGACGTGATCAACCACCTGATCGTCGAGTGCGTGCGGGATCTCGGCGCCTCCACCATCACCATCACCCACGACATGTCGAGCGCGCGGACCATCGCACATCGCGTGGCGATGCTGTACAAGGGCCGGATCCTCTGGATCGGGCCGGCCGACCGGATCGATGACAGCGGCAATCCCTATGTCGAGCAGTTCATCCACGGCCGCGCCGACGGACCGATCCAGATGGAGGTTCTGAAAACCTAACCGGGGCTGAAAGGGCCCAGAGCCGCCGTGGCGCAACCCGCCGAACGCTTCGTCTGCCAGAGTTGCGGCGCGGTCCATCGCAAATGGTCCGGCCGCTGCGGCGCCTGCGGCGAATGGAATTCGATCGTCGAGGAGCTGCCGGAATCGGCGCCGCCCAAGGGCCTGGGCGCGGGCACGGGCCGGCGGATCGATTTCAGCGCCCTCGATTCCGCGCCGCTCGGCGACGAGCCGCGGCTGGCGACGGGGCTGATGGAATTCGACCGGGTCTGCGGCAGCGGTCTGGTGCCGGGCTCGGCGATCCTGATCGGCGGCGATCCGGGCATCGGCAAATCCACCCTGCTGCTGCAGGTCGCGGCGGCGCTGGCGCGCGCCGGCCACCGCTGCGCCTACATCTCGGGCGAGGAAGCGACCGACCAGGTGCGCATGCGGGCCCGCCGCCTCGGCCTCGCCGACGCGCCGGTGCAACTCGCGGCCGCCACCAACGTGCGCGACATCCTGACCAGCATCGATACAGCCGAGGCGCCGCGCACCGTGGTCATCGATTCGATCCAGACCATGTTCGTCGACAGCCTGGAATCAGCGCCGGGCACGGTGTCGCAGGTGCGCACCAGCGCCCAGGAGCTGATCCGCCTGGCCAAGCGCCGCGACATCGCCATGCTGCTGGTCGGCCACGTCACCAAGGAAGGCCAGATCGCCGGCCCGCGCGTGCTCGAGCACATGGTCGACACCGTGCTCTATTTCGAGGGCGAGCGCGGCCACCAGTTCCGCATCCTGCGCACCGTCAAGAACCGGTTCGGACCGACCGACGAGATCGGCGTCTTCGAGATGACCGACGGCGGCCTGATCGAGGTGGCGAACCCCTCGGCCCTGTTCCTGTCCAGCCGGCCCGGCGGCGCGGTCAGCGGCACGTCGGTCTTCGCCGGCATGGAGGGCACGCGGCCGGTGCTGGTCGAGATCCAGGCGCTGGCCGCGCGGTCGTCGCTGGCGACGCCGCGGCGCACCGTCGTCGGCTGGGACGGCAACCGGCTGGCCATGGTCATGGCCGTGCTCGATTCGCGCTGCGATCTCGGCGTCTCCGGCAACGACGTTTACCTGAACGTCGCCGGCGGCCTGCGCATCGCCGAGCCGGCGGCCGACCTCGCCGTCGCCGCGGCGCTGATCTCCTCGCTCACCAATGTCGCCATGCCGGCGGAATCGGTGCTGTTCGGCGAGATCAGCCTGTCCGGCGAGATCCGACCCGTCAGCCAGGCCGACCTGCGGCTCAAGGAAGCCGCCAAGCTCGGTTTCCAGCGCGCGCTGGTGCCGCCGGCGCCGAAGCGGCGCACGGCGCCGCTGGAGATCGTCGAGATCGGGCATCTGCACGACCTGGTCGCGCTCTTTACAAGCCGCCACGCCGCCGCCATATAGTCGCGCCGCCATGGACGCCCTGCCGATCAACATCACCGACATCGCGGTCTTCGCGATCCTGCTGGTCTCGGCCGTGCTGGCGCTCAGCCACGGCTTCGTCAAGGAGGTGCTGGCGATCGCCGGCTGGGTCGGCGCCGCCATCGTCGCGCTGAAGCTGTTCCCGGTGCTGCAGCCGGTGACGCGGCAGTACATCACGCACGAGCTGCTGGCCGACGCCGCCACCGGCGCCGGCATCTTTCTCGTCACCCTGGTCCTGCTGTCGCTGATCGCCGGCCGCATCGCCCGGCTGGTCCGCGACAGCGAGATCAACGCGCTCGACCGCTCGCTCGGCTTCCTGTTCGGCCTGGCGCGCGGCGCCGTGATCGTCGCGCTCGGCTACCTGGTCCTGGTCCAGTTCGTGCCGCCCCGGGAATTCCCCGACTGGCTCGGCGAGGCCCGCTCGCTCCCGGTGGTCGCCTATACCGCCGATCTGCTGCTGACGCTGGCGCCCGAGGAGATCGCCGCCGGCCTGCGCGTGGTCGAGGATGCCGGCGATTCCGCCGCCCGGGCGCTGCGGCCGCACGATGCGCTGGGCGTCCTGCAGGGCGCCGTCGCGCCGCCTGACTCCGGCGACGAAAAGGGCTATAAGACCGAGGATCGACGGGGCCTGGAGCGCCTGTTCGAAAGCAAGCAGGACAACTGATGCGCCGTGCCGCCCCCCCCGGTTCTCAGCCGCCCCCCGACCGGTCCCTGACCACGCACCCCCTGGACGACGACAAGCTGCACGAGGAATGCGGGATTTTCGGCATTTTCGGCGCCGATGACGCCGCCGCGCTGACGGCGCTGGGCCTGCACGCCCTGCAGCACCGGGGCCAGGAAGCGGCCGGAATCGTTTCCTATGACGGCCGGCAGTTCCATTCCCACCGCGGTCTCGGGCATGTCGCCGACAACTTCGAATCGGAAGACGTCGTCGGCCGCCTGAAGGGCCGCGCCGCCATTGGCCACAACCGCTACTCGACCACCGGCGAGACGGTGCTGCGCAACGTCCAGCCGCTGTTCGCCGAGCTCGAGTTCGGCGGCTTCGCGGTCGGCCATAACGGCAACCTGACCAATGCCCGGGCGCTGCGCCACGAGCTGGTCAAGCGCGGCTGCATCTTCCAGTCGACCATGGATTCCGAGGCTTTGATCCACCTGATCGCCACCAGCGGCTTCGCGACGCTGATCGACCGGCTGGTCGACGCGCTGCGCCAAGTCGTCGGCGCCTACAGCCTGGTGGCGCTCTCGAACAGCGCCATGATCGGCGTGCGCGACCCCATGGGCGTGCGGCCGCTGGTGCTGGGCGAGCTCGACGGCGCGCCGATCCTGGCCAGCGAGACCTGCGCGCTCGACATCATCGGCGCGCGGTTCACCCGGGATGTCGAACCGGGCGAGATCGTCGTCTGCGGCGCCGACGGGGTCGAGAGCCTGATGCCCTTTTCGCCGCGGAAACACCGGCCCTGCATCTTCGAATACATCTACTTCTCGCGCCCCGACTCGATCATCGAGGAGATGAGCGTCTACGACATCCGCAAGAATATCGGCCGCGAGCTGTCGCGCGAGAGCGGCGTGCCCGCCGACCTGGTGGTGCCGATCCCGGATTCCGGCACGCCGGCGGCGCTCGGCTACGCCCACGAGGCCAGCATTCCCTTCGAGCTCGGCATCATCCGCAACCACTATGTCGGCCGCACCTTCATCGAGCCGACGCAGCGCATCCGCGACCTTGGCGTCAAGCTCAAGCACAACGCCAACCGCGGCGAGCTTGCCGGCAAGCGGGTGATCCTGGTCGACGACAGCATCGTGCGCGGCACCACGGCCCGCAAGATCGTGCAGATGGTGCGCGACGCCGGCGCCACCGAGGTGCATATGCGCATCGCCAGCCCGCCGACCATGCATCCCTGCTTCTACGGCATCGACACGCCGTCGCGCGAGGAGCTGCTGGCGGCCCGTATGAGCGTCGCGGACATGCGCGACCATATCGGCGTCGATACGCTCGCCTATATCAGCATCGACGGCCTCTACCGGGCCGCCGGCGAACCCGGCCGCGACGATGGCGACCCACGGTTTTGCGATGCCTGCTTCACCGGCGACTATCCCGTGGCGCTGCACGACCTCGCCGACGGCGGGCCGCCGGCGCAGCTTTCGCTGCTGGCGGAAAGCGCCTGACGCGACCGCCCGCATGCCCGGCCGCCTGCAGGACCGTATCGCGCTCGTCACCGGCGCCTCGCGCGGCATCGGCGCCGCCATCGCCCGGGCCTATGCCCGCGAGGGCGCGCACATCGTCGCCGTCGCCCGCACCGTCGGCGGCCTGGAGGAGCTGGACGACGCCATCGCGGCCGAGGGCGGCGGCGCCACGCTGGTGCCGCTCGACCTGACCGAATTCGAGGCCATCGACCGGCTGGGCGCCAGTATTTTCGAGCGCTGGGGCCGGCTCGACATCCTGGTCGGCAACGCCGCCATCCTCGGCCAGCTCAGCCCGGTCGGCCATATCGAGCCGCCGACCTGGCAGCGCGCCTTCGACCTGAACGTGACCGCCAACTGGCGCCTGCTGCGCGTGCTCGACCCGCTGCTGCGGCAGTCGGAAGCGGGCCGGGCGATCTTCGTCACCTCGGGCGCCACGCGCTCGCTGCCGGCCTACTGGGCCACCTATTCGGCCAGCAAGGCGGCGCTGGAGGCCCTCGTCGTCACCTATGCGCGTGAGATCGAGAAGACCGCCGTGCGCGCCAATCTCGTCAATCCGGGTCCGACCCGCACGCGCATGCGCGCCGCCGCCTTTCCCGGCGAGGACCCCGACACCCTGCCCCCGCCCGACCACCTGACCGAAACCCTGATCCGCCTGGCCGAGCCCGGCTTCACCGGCAACGGCCTCTGGATCGCCGCCGACACCGACCCGCCGCCACGAGGCTGACCGGCCGACATGTCACCTGCCCCGTCACACCGGCGCGGGCGGCCGTAAAGAAATCGCCGAACGCTCCCCTATCATCATGCCGTCGGCAAAGCCTGTGAAGCAATCGCACCGCCGCCCCCCAAGTTGTCATCCTGGCGAAGGCCAGGATCTATTTTTGTTGTTTTTGAACAGGGTGCGATGCCGCTGGATACTGGCCTGCGCCAGCATGACGGTTTCTTTTGAGCCCAAGTAGTTTCTTCACACGCTCCGCCGCCCACATGACGAAGGAGGGTGGACGATACCGCCGCGCCGCCCCACGACCCCCTCGTCAGCCCGGCTTCTTCCCGCTGTCGTAGGGGTTCTTGCCCCGCCGCAGGTTGATGCGGATCGGCACGCCGTCGAGGTCGGCCAGCTCGCGGATGCCGTTCTGCAGGTAGCGGACATAGGCCTCCGGCAGGTCGACCGGCCGGTTGGCGAAGATCACGAAGGTCGGCGGCCGGGTCTTGGCCTGGGTCATGAACCGGAGGCGCAGCCGCCGGCCGCTGCCGGCGAGCGGCGGCGGATGGCGCTCGACCGCCTGCGCCAGCCACGCGTTCAGACGCGCCGTCGGGATCCGGACCTGCCAGCGCGCGTGGATCTCGAACACCGCCGGCATCAGCTTCTCGACCCCCTTGCCGGTCAGTGCCGAGAGCGTCACCACCGGCAGGCCGCGCACCTGCGGCAGCGAGCTCTCCAGCCGGTCACGCACGGTCCGCATCGCCGCGTTCCGGTCGCCGACGAGGTCCCACTTGTTGACGGCCAGCACCATGGCGCGGCCCTCCTCGGGCCGCGCGGCGTGTTTCGGACGGGCTTGTATCGGGCTTGTCTATCGGTGGGATGTTCCGGATCGGCGGACGCTG
>JANQKO010000110.1 GCA_028281075.1 Alphaproteobacteria bacterium
ATCTCGATCGGGTCGTAGCCGGCCAGCAGAATGAGGTCGGCCTGGCCGACGAGCGGCAGCAGCTCGCGGTCGGCGACCGGCGACAGGCCGGCGCCGCCCAGCGCCAGCGGGTGGTCTTCCGGCAGCACGCCCTTGGCCTTGTAGGTGGTGATCAGCGGAATGCCGAAATCGTCCACCAGGCCGGTCACGTCGGCGACGGCGTCGTGGTTCATGATATCCAGGCCGGCGATCATCACGGGCCGCTCGGCCGCCGCCAGCCATTGGCGCGCCCGGTCCAGTTCCGGCCCCGCCGCCGGCGCGGCCGGCGCGATGGCCGCCCGGCGCGGCGACGGCGTCGCCGCCTGTTCCCGGCCGGCGAGCGAGATCGGCACGTCGATATGCACCGGCCCCGGCCGGTCGTCGAGCGCGATGGCGACGGCCTTGTCGGCCAGCACGTCGGCCGCGGCGTCAGCGACCTTGAACGTCGCCTTGGTGATCGGCGCGAACATGGCCCCGTGGTCGAAGACCTGGTGCGTGTAGGTCAATGCCTCGGCGGCATCGACACAGCCCGTCAGCACGATCAGCGGCACCCGGTCCTGCTCGGCGTTGGCGACCACGTTGACGGCGTTGGCGGCGCCGGGGCCGATGGTGGCGACCAGCACGCCCGGCGCGCCGGTCATGTGATAGGTGCCCTCGGCCATGAAGCCGGCGCCGTTCTCGTGCTTGGTCAGCACGAACTCGATGCCGGCGCGGTTCAGCGCGTCGATGAGGGTGAGCACCTCGCCGCCGGGAATCCCGAAGGCGTGGCGGCAGCCGGCGTCGTAGAGCCGGCGGGCGATCAGGTCCGCTGCACTGGCCATGGCGCTACGTCTAAGCGGCGCCGGGCGGCAGGTCAATCACCATGAAACCCCTCTCCCCCCACAAGTAGGGGGAGAGGGGAATTAGGTTGCGCGATCGAGCTAAACTTGGCGGATTCGGTGACAGGGAGAGCTTGGAATGACGACAGGCAAGTTGGACGGCCGTAGCGCCATTGTCACGGGCGCGGGCAATGGCATCGGGCGGGCGGTCGCGCTGGCCTTCGCGGCGGAGGGTGCCGACGTGCTGTGCGCGGATATCGCCCGCGACGACGCGGAGACGGTCGCGGCCGAGATCAATGGCACCGGCGGCGGGCGGGCGGCGGCGCGGCATTGCGACGTCGCCGACAGCGTTTCGGCGCAGCAGACGGTGACGGCGGCGGTCGATGCCTTCGGCGGGCTCGATATTGTGGTCTGCAACGCCGCCGTGTTCTCGCCGATCACCACGATCGCCGATATGACGGAGCATGACTGGCAGCAGGCGCTGAACGTCAACCTGACCGGCGCCTTTCACGTCTGCAAATACGCCATCCCCCATCTGCGCGCCGCCGGCGGCGGCAGCATCATCCTGATGGCCTCGCAGATGGCGCGCGTGGCCAATGCCGGCCAGGCCGCCTACTGCACGACCAAGGGCGCGCTGGTGCAGCTCGCCAAGGGCATGGCGCTGGACCATGCCGACGACAACATCCGCGTCAACACGCTGTCGCCGGGCGGCATCGCCACCGGCCGGCTGGCGAAACGCTTCGGCGACCTGGACGCGGCCGAACGCATCTGGGGCCCGAAACATCCCATGGGCCGGCTCGGCCGGCCGGACGAGATCGCCCGCGGCGCCGTGTTCCTGGCCAGCGACGACGCCAGCTTCATGACCGGCGCCGACCTGCTGCTCGACGGCGGCTACACGGCCTGGTGAAGTCCGGTGGCCTGTCTGCCCGGCTCTTGACCCGTATTTCTCACCGCCAAGGCGCCAAGACACCAAGGCCGTCCGGGACGGTTGCCGCGCGACCGGCGTGATCTTGGTGTCTTAGCGGTGTAGCTGACTGGACGTGTCGCAATCAGCCACGCTTGCGCAGGCGGACGGGGCAGTCGTTGACGCGGGCGGTGAGGTTGCCGGCGGGATCGGTGGCGAAACGCAGCACCGACTGGAACAGGGGGAAGTCGATATCGACCGTGCCGTCGGCCGGAAATTCGGCCCGCATGCGGTGCGGCTGGCTGTCGCCGAACAGCACCTCCTCGTAGAGGTAGCCGTCCACGCGGCCGTCGCGCACGGTGTATTCCAGGCGGAAGGTGCGTTCCTTCCGGCCACGGACGATGCGGCCGCAGATGTCGGTGTCGCCACGCCAGTCGCCGTCGAAACGGCGCGGATCGACGGCGGCCGGTGACACGACGGGCACGGCGGCGACCTTCGTCTCGGGTTCGGGCACGGGCGCCGATGTTGGCGGCGACGCGGTTTCCGCCGGCTGTCGGGCCGGCTTCGTTCTCGGCGCCGGCACGGATTCGGGCGGCTGGGCCGCGACCGTGAGGCGCTGCCGGCGCAGGCGGGCGAGGCTGGCGAAGCGGCCCCGCGGATAGGCGTCGAGATAAGCCTGGTAGTCGGCGGCCTCCCGGCTGTCCTTGATCGCGTCCCAG
>JANQKO010000119.1 GCA_028281075.1 Alphaproteobacteria bacterium
TACTGTCGTTGGGTGGCCGGGTGGGGGAGCGGGCCGGTCCAGATTCCGCGTGAGCGGAAAACGCCCTAACCGGGTTTCCGGACGGCCGTCAGGCCGTCGTCTTGCCCTCGAAACCGCAGAACGCGCTGACCACGCAGGCCGGGCAGTCCGGCTTGCGCGCCTTGCAGACATAGCGGCCGTGCAGGATCAGCCAGTGGTGCGCGTGCAGCCGGTAGGCCGCCGGCACCACCTTTTCGAGCCCGGTCTCGACCGCCAGCGGCGTCTTGCCCGGCGCCAGGCCGGTGCGGTTGGCGATCCGGAAGATATGGGTGTCGACGGCGATGGTGGGCTCGCCGAAAGCCATGTTCAGCACCACGTTCGCTGTCTTGCGGCCGACGCCGGGCAGCGCTTCCAGCGCCTCCCGGTCCCGCGGCACCTCGCCGCCGTGCCGGTCCAGCAGCATCCGGCTGAGGGCGATGACGTTCTTGGCCTTGTTGTTGAACAGGCCGATGGTCTTGATGTGCTCCTTCAGCTCGGCCTCGCCGAGATCGAGCATCTTGCCCGGCGTGTCGGCGACGGCGAACAGCGTCCTGGTGGCCCGGTTGACGCCGACATCCGTCGCCTGCGCCGACAGCACCACCGCGACCAGCAGGGTATAGGCGTTGACGTAGTCCAGCTCGCCCCGGGGTTCGGGCCGGTGCGCCTTCAGCGCGGCGAAAAACCCTTCGATATCGGCTTTCTTCATGGGCGGCGATCCTATCGGCCGCCGGCGCCCGCGGCAAAGGTTCTGGTCCGCCCGCGCGGCGCGGGCTATTTTTACCGGCATGGCGGAGACCGACCGGCCGGCCGAGGCGCCGGCGCTTCACTTCAACGCGGTGCTGCACCCGCACCGCAGCCTGGGACCGCGCGGCTTCTGCCTGCTGATGGGCTTCATCTGCACGGTCAGCTTCGTCGCCGGGATCGCCTTCGCCCTGCAGGGCGCCTGGCCGGTGTTCGGGTTCTTCGGTCTCGACGCGCTGGCGATCTATATCGCGTTCCGGCTGAGCTACCGCAGCGGCCGGCTGTTCGAGACCGTGCAGCTATCGGACGAGCGGCTGACCGTCCGGCGCTGCTTCCCGAACGGAAAGAGCCTGAGCTGGTCGTTTTCGGCGCACTGGGTGCGGGTGAAGCTGGAGACCTGGGATGTCGGCAAGGGCGCCGTGCGGCTGGCCAGCCACGGCCGCGATGTCGCCGTCGGCAGTTTCCTGACCGTCGAGGAGCGCGCGGCGTTCGCCGACGCGCTGGAAGACGCCCTGCGGCGATTGCGCACCCGGCCCTCGCCCGCCTGAAAGGGTTTTTGAAAATGGGCCATCCGGCCCATTGTTCGCGGCCTTACCGGCCCGCTCCCCCACCCGGCTACCCATAGGATACTGTCGTTGGGTGGCCGGGTGGGGGAGCGGGCCGGTAAGGCCTCTATCAAATAGACTCTCAGAAGCCCAGCACGTCCGCCATCGAATAGAGCCCCGGCGGCCGGCCGTGCAGCCACAGCGCGGCGCGCACGCCGCCGCGGGCGAAGATCGCCCGGTCGGTGGCCCGGTGGGTGAGCTCGACGCGCTCGTTGTCGGCCGCGAAAATCACCGAATGCTCGCCGGCGACGTTGCCGCCGCGCAGCACGGCATAGCCGATGTCGCCGCGCCGCCGCGCGCCGGTGATGCCGTCCCGACCCCGGTCGGCGGCGTCGTCGTGCGCGACGCCGCGGCCGTCGGCGGCGGCCTGTCCCAGCGCCAGCGCCGTGCCGGACGGCGCGTCGACCTTGTGCCGGTGATGCATCTCCAGCACCTCGATGTCGAAATCGGCATCGAGCAGGCCGGCGACCTGGCGCGTGATCGCCAGCAGCAGGTTGACGCCGACGCTCATGTTGGCGGCCCGGACGATGGCGGTCTTCCCGGCGGCCGCCAGGATCGCCGCTTCCTGGTCGGGTTCGAGCCCGGTGGTGCCGGCGATCAGGCCGGTGCCGGCCGCGGCCGCCAGCGCCGCATGCTCGGCGGCGGCGGCGGCGACGGTGAAATCGAGCACCACGTCGACCTCGGCGGACAGCGCCCGCGGGTCGTCGCCGACCGTCAGGCCCAGATCGCCGAGGCCGGCGAGCGCGCCTAGATCGCCGCCGACGGCGTCATGTCCCGGCCGTTCGGTGCCGCCGCCGATGGCCGCGCCCTCGGTCCCGGCGATCTGCCGCAGCAGGTTCGTCCCCATGCGGCCGGCGCAGCCGACCACGCCCATTCTCACATCCGCCATCGCGTCCTCCCGTTCGGATCCGTCGCACGGC
>JANQKO010000122.1 GCA_028281075.1 Alphaproteobacteria bacterium
CGACAACTTGGCCTGGGCCCGGGCGACGCCATCGGCATCTACATGCCGATGCTGCCGGAGACGGCCGCCGCCTTCTTCGCCATCGCCCGCATCGGCGCCATCGCCGTACCGCTGTTCTCGGGCTTCGGCGCCGGGGCGATCGCGACGCGGCTGAACGACGCCGGCGCCAGGGCCGTGATCTGCGCCGACGGCACGCGGCGGCGCGGCGCCGATGTGCCGCTGAAGCCGGTGCTGGACCGGGCCGCGGCCGAGGTGCCGACGCTCGACAGCGTCATCGTGCTGCGCGACCGCGGCAACGATCTCGACTGGCATGACGGCCGCGACCGCTGGTGGCACGACGTCACCGCCGGCCAGCCCGACCAGTGCGATGCCGAGATCGTGCCGGCGGAGACGCCGGTGCTGCTGGTCTTCACGTCGGGCACCACCGGCAAGCCCAAGGGCACGGTCGGCACCCATTGCGGCTTCCCGATCAAGATCGCCATCGACTTCACGCTCTGCCTCGACTTCAAGGCCAGCGACCGGCTGATGTGGCTGACCGATTTCGGCTGGGTGGTCGGGCCGATGATCACCGTCGCCGCGACCATGGCCGGCGGCAGCCTGCTGATGGCCGAAGGCGTGCCCGACTATCCCGAGCCGGGCCGGATGTGGAAGCTGGCCCGGGACCACGGCGTCACCGTGCTGGGCACGGCGCCGACCTCGATCCGCACGCTGATGCGCAACGGCGTCGACGAGGTGCGGAAATACGACCTCTCGTCGCTGCGGTCCATCGTCTCGACCGGCGAGCCCTGGACCGACGAGGCCTGGGCCTGGTGCTTCGAGCATGTCGGGAAACGCCGCATCCCGCTGCTGAACTGGACCGGCGGCACGGAGATCGGCGGCGGCATCCTCTGCGGCACCATGCATCACGCGCTGAAGTCCTGCGCCTTCGGCGGGCCGGTGCCGGGCATGGGCGCCGACATCGTCGACGAGCAGGGCCGGTCCGTGCCGCCGGGCCAGGTCGGCGAGCTGGTGCTGCGCCGCCCCTCGATCGGCCTCAGCCGCGGCGTCTGGCGGGACCGCGAACGGTATCTGGAGACCTACTGGTCGATGTACGGCGATATGTGGCGGCAGGGCGACTGGGCCTCGCGCGACGACGACGGCATGTGGTACGTGCACGGCCGCTCGGACGACACGCTGAAGCTCGCCGGCAAGCGCACCGGCCCGGCCGAGATCGAGGGCCTGGTGATGGCGACCGGCAAGGTGTCCGAGACCGCCGCCATCGGCATCCCCGACCCGGTCGCGGGCCAGGCGGTGATGTGCGTCTGCGTGCCGGCGCCGGGCGTCGCCGTGGACGCGGCGCTGGAGACGGAAATCGCGGACGCCGTCGCCGCCGGCCTCGGCAAGCCGTTCCGGCCGAAGCGCCTGCTGTTCGTCGACGACCTGCCGAAGACTCGCAACATGAAGATCCTGCGCCGTGTCGTCCGCGCCGTCGTCCAGGGCGACGCGCCGGGCGACCTGACGGCGCTGGTCAACCCGGAAGCCATCGACGCCCTGCGGGAGAAGGCCGGGGCGTCATAGTTCTCTTCGGCGCTACGCGCCAGGTAGCTTCCTTGTTAGCTTCGCGTCTTCGTGTCTTTGTGATGATCCCCCTTCTTTCGGAAATCCGTGCGGTTGGCAGGCCGGTCTAATCACCACAGAGGCACCGAGGGCACAGAGAACAAACTGACGTTGGTTGGCGCGAAGCGCCATCACTCCATTTGTTCTCCGTGTCTCTGTGCCTCTGTGGTGATCTCGCCTTTCCCAGCCGGGCCGCGTCGCGGCGGCGGCAAGGCAGCGGATGTCACCGCCAAGGCGCCAAGGCACCAAGATCACGCCGCCGTTGACTGTCCCTTGGTGCCTTGGCGGTGAACCTATCCTTCCGGGCGGTACGTGTCCCGGGCAAAGTGCTGGATCACCGGGTCAAGCCCGGTGACGACGAGGAGGATAGCCAGCGAATTGACCGCGACCGCGGAGTTTCGGGTCGGACTCAACGCACCGGGTCAAAACCGGCCAGGCCACTGCTGTCGCGCGTGCAGGAAGCCGACGATCTCGACCGCATCGCGTATCCGATAGACGACGATGAATGGGGTGCCGACGATCACCAGTTCACGGGTTCCCCCGACCCGACCGGGCCGTCCGCGTCTGGGGAAGTCGGCCAGCGCCGCGGTCTGGTCCAGAACGAGTTCGACCATGCAACGCGCGGCGGCCGGGTTACGCTCCGCGACATATTCACCGGCGGCGGCGAACCCGCGACGCGCCGGCGTGGTCCAGCGGGCCCTCACCTACGCCATTTGGCGGCGGCCTCGGCCATCTCCCGGTCGCTGGCGAAGTCGCCGGCATCCGCCGCGGCGATGCCTTCCCGAATCTGCGCGATCTGTTGCCGATGGAGCGCGATGAAGTCATCGACCGCCTGGTTCAGCAGGTAGCTGCGATCCCGGTCCATGCTCTTGGCGAGGACGTCGAGTTGCGCCTTCTTGTCCCGCTCGATGCGGAACGAAACGGTGTCATATGTCGTCATAATACGAAATAATACAATATATTACAGCAGCTTGGAAGCCGGCTAAGTCCCATCCCGCGCGGCGCGCCAGGCGTCGTAGGCGGCCAGCGTGTCTTCGTTGGGCGGGTAGGTGCCGGTGGTGGGGTGGCCGTCGCGAACGCGGCCGATCAGGAATTCCTCCAGCAGCTCCTGCTCGGCGCTGTCGCGGGCGACGTCGTCGGCGAGGGCGCGCGGAATCACCACGACGCCGTCGGTGTCGCCGACCAGCACGTCGCCCGGAAACACCGCGACGCCGCCACAGGCGATCGGCCGGCCGATGTCGGCGCCGAAATGCACGGTGATGCTGGCCGGCGCCGCCGAGCCGTTGCAGAACACCGGCAGGCCGACCGCGGCGACGGCCGCCGCGTCGCGCATCGGCCCGTCGGCGACGACGGCGGCGCAGCCGCGTTTCGACAGGCGCGTCACCAGGATGTCGCCGAGCGCGCCGGCCCGGCGGTCGCCGCGGCAATCGACGACCATGACCTGGCCCGGCGGAATGTCCTCGATGGCCTTGCGCGGCGGATATTCGGGGTCGCCCAGCACTTCCGGCCGGCTCAGGTCCTCGCGCATGGGGATGAAGCGCAAGGTGTAGGCCTCGGCCGCGAAGCGGCAGCGCGCCGGATCGAGCGGCGTCGCGTCCTGGATGAACACGTTGCGGAAGCCGCGCTTCAGCAACTGCATGGTCAGCGTCGCCGTGCCGACGCCGCGCAGCGTCGACAGCGTGTCCTTGCCGAGCGCCGCCATCACGCGGCCCGCCCGAGCAGGCCACGGCGGGCGAGATTCCGCATCAATTCACCGACGCCGAAGGTCCAGGGCGGCAGCCGGTCGGTATGGTTGACGCGGTTGACCAGCGCGCCCAGCTTCGGCGTCGAGATCGTCACCACGTCGCCGAGATGGTGCGTGAAGCCCTGGTCGGGTCCGTCGCGGTCCTCGGTCGGCGCGAACATGGTGCCGGTGAACAGCAGCAGGCCGTCGGGGTACTGATTGTGGGCGCCGATCGCCTGGGCCGCGAGGTCGGCCGGATCGCGGCTGATCTCGGCCAGCGAGCTGACGCCGTCCACGGTGAAGCCGTCGTCGCCGGCGACGGTCAGGCGGATGTCCATGCCGCGCACGTCGTCCATCGTGAAGCCGTCGTCGAACAGCCGCACGAACGGCCCGACGGCGCAGGAGCCGCGATTGTCCTTGGCCTTGCCCAGCAGCAGGGAGCTGCGGCCCTCGACATCGCGCAGGTTGACGTCGTTGCCCAGCGTCGCGCCGACGACGCGGCCGTCGGGCGCGATCACCAGCACCACCTCGGGCTCGGGGTTGTTCCAGGTCGAGGCCGGATGCACGCCGATCTCGGCGCCGATGCCGACGGCGGCCAGCGGCTGCGACTTGGTGAAGACCTCGGCGTCGGGGCCGATGCCGACCTCGAGATAGGGCGACCAGAGCCCCTTCCCGACCAGCACCCGCTTGACCGCCATGGCGCCGTCGGAGCCGGGTTCGATGTCGGCCAGGCTGTCGCCGATCTGCGCCGAGATCAGCCGGCGGATCTCGACGGCCTGGTCGGGATCGCCCTTGGCCTGCTCCTCGATCACGCGCTCCAGCATGCTGCGCACGAAGGTGACGCCGCAGGCCTTCAACGCCTGCAGGTCGGCCGGCGCCAGGAAATACGGCATGTCGCCCCGGCGCGCGGCGTGGTGGCTGTTGGCGAGAATGTCGCCGACGCCGCCAAGGCGCTCACCCGCGCCCTGCCCGGCCATGGCCGCCGGATCGTCCGCGGCCAACAGATCGGCCAGCGTCGGCGCGACGGCCGCCAGGTCGAACACGCCGTCGTCCCGCACCAGCACCGGGCTCGGCCCAGGCACCGCGCCGGGCACCCATGCCCGGCCGACGAAGGTGCCGCCGAGACCGTCCTCCGGCAGACAATTGGTTGGCGTCAGATCGACGTCGGGCATGCCCGTCCTCCCGTTTCCACTGCCGCCAGTATGCCACCGGCGGCGGCCGGAAGGCCACGGCCCGAACGGGACCGCGGCGGACCGGGGTCAGGCGCTGGCGACGGGGTGCAGCGGCCGGATGGCGCCGCCGGCTTCCGACCGGGCGCTCTGCCCGGCGGCGACGGCCTGCGACAGGAACGACATGAACATCGGCCAGCGCTGGCTGCCGAAATGCTGCAGCAGGCGCTTCTGCGCCGCCTCCCACAGCGGGATGGCGCGGGCGACGGCCGCGGTGCCGTCCTCCGACAGCGAGATCAACTTGCGGTTGCCGGTCGGGCCCGGGGTCTTTTCGATCAGGCCCTGCTGCACCAGCGGCTGCAGGTTGCGGGCCAGCGTCGACGGGTCCATCACCAGCTCGCGCGACAGCTTGGCGACACTGGCCGGACCATGGCCGGCGACCGTTATCAGGATGGCGAGCTGGGTGGAGCGCAGGCCGGTCGGCTCCAGCGCCTCGTCGAATAACTGGGTCACGACGCGCGATGCCTTGCGGATATTCAGGCATCCGCAAGCCTCGGCCGCGGCGGCGCAGCGTTCACGATCGAACCGAATTCCCGACGTCATGGCGTCGGCCCCCCTTATATCGTTGTCGGTTAATCGGTCATTATTCACGAACCCGTGACCAGTGCAATGGGAACGGGTGCTCTTCTCCGGCTCTTTTCATGCGTACACATGAATCACGGCGATCCGCCGCCGTTCGCCATCCGCCCGAAACGGCCTCCCGCTCAGGCGGTCCGCGCGGCGAACGCAGTGTGGATGTCGTCCTGCAGGCGCCGGACCGCCGCCTTCGGGTCCGCGGCCCGCGTGACCTCGCGGGCGGCGACGATGTAGTCGGCGCCGCCGGCGATGGCCTCGGCGGGCGTGACGACGCGCTTCTGGTCGCCGTGCGGCACGCCGGCCGAGCGCACGCCGGGCGTGACGATGACCGGCCCCTCGCCCAGGGCCTCGCGCAGCCGGGCGGCCTCGGCACCCGACGCGACGATGCCGTCGACGCCGGCCGCGACGGATTCGCGGGCCCGAAGCAGGACCAGGTCGGCGAGGTCCCGGGCATAGCCCATGCGGCGGATGTCGTCGGCGTCGAAATTGGTCAGCACGGTCACGGCCAGCAGCTTCAGGCCGCTGTCGCCACGGCCGCGCACGGCCGCCGCCGGCGGCGGCCCGGTGCCGTGCACGGTCAGGAGGTGCACGCCCAGGCGGGCG
>JANQKO010000124.1 GCA_028281075.1 Alphaproteobacteria bacterium
AGCCCGAGCACCGAGGCGATGTGGCGCACGCGGTGCAGGTCCCCATTGGACGACCGCAGCACCCGGCGCCGGCGCGCCCGCAATGTCCAGGCCAGCGCCGATCCCCGGAGGTCGACGACCAGATCCCAGCGCCGGCCGACCGTGGCCCGCCACAACGTCAGCCAGTGCGCGCTGTGCTTGCGCTTGGCCAGCGCCATCACCCGCGCGACCTTCGGGGTCGCCCGGAACAGCGGCGCCGCCGGGGGGCCGCAGGCGATGGTGATCCGCGCGTCGGCATGGGCGTCGATCAGGTGGCCGAGCACGCCCGTCGACAGGACGGCGTCGCCGATCCGGTTATAGGTGACGAAGAGGATATCCATGGGCCGGGACGTTCCTGCCGCCATGACCGCCGCGCCAGCGCCGACGGCACCTTACGACGGCGCCTTATAAGGCGGCCGACGACGTCTTGCCAAGATCGCGGCGAGGCCTTACCTGAAAGCGATAATCAATAACGAAGGTCGGTTCCATGGCCAAGTCCCGCTTCGCCTTCCTCGCGGACCGCGGCGTCCTGTCGGTCAGCGGCGCGGATGCCCGCGCGTTCCTGCAGGGCATCGTGACCAACGACGTCGACAGGGTCACGCCGGAGACCGCGATCTACGCTGCCCTGCTGACGCCGCAGGGCAAGTATCTGTTCGACTTCTTCATCGCCGCGCACGGCGACGGCCTGCTGCTGGACGCCGAGGCGGCCCGCCTGCCGGATCTGGCCAAGCGGCTGATGATGTACCGCCTGCGCGCGAAGGCCGAGATCGCCGACGTCAGCGCCGATTACCGCGTCGCCGCCATCTTCGGCGGTAACGCGGCCGACGACCTGGGGCTGCCGGCCGAGACCGGGGCCGCGCGCGCGTTCGGCGACGGCGTCGTCTTCGTCGAACCGCGCCTCGCGGCGGCCGGCGCGCGCGCGATCCTGCCCGGCGCAAGCGCGGAAACGGCGCTGACGGCGGCCGGCCTGACGGCGGCGGCGGCCGACGACTATGACATCAGCCGGCTGCGATTCGCCCTGCCCGACGGCAGCCGTGATCTGGTCGTCGACAAGGCGACCATGGTCGAAAGCAACTTCGAGGACCTGAACGGCGTCGACTTCGGCAAGGGCTGCTATGTCGGCCAGGAGGTGACGGCGCGCACCAAGTATCGCGGCCTGGTGCGCAAGCGCCTGCTGCGCGTCGACGTCGACGGGCCGCTGCCGGCGCCGGGCACGGCGATCACGCTGGACGGCAAGGCCGCCGGCACCATGCAGTCGGGCCGCGATTCGGTCGGCATCGCCCTGCTGCGCCTGGAGCATGTGGACCAAGCGGCCGCCTCGGGCGAACCGCTGACGGCGGGCGAGGCGCGCCTGACGCCGGTCAAGCCGGACTGGGCGACCTTCTGACGGCGTTGGCCGGCCGGCGCCGCCTGACAGCGTTGGCCGGCCGGCGCCGCCTGGCCTAGGATGGGCGCGTCGGATAACCAAAGACTGCCGGGAGAGCGCCATGGAGAGCTATCAGATCGTCGAATGGGGCGCGCCGCTGGAGCGCCGCGACTATCCCGATCCCGAGCCGCGGGGCACCGAGGTGCTGCTGAAGGTCGATGCCTGCGGCGTCTGCCACAGCGACCTGCATATCTGGGACGGCTATTTCGATCTGGGCGACGGCAACCGGATCACGCTGGCCGACCGCGGCGTGCAACTGCCCTTCACCATGGGCCACGAGATCATCGGCGAGGTCGCGGCGATCGGCCCCGAGGCCGACGGCGTGGCGATCGGCGACAAACGCATCGCCTATCCCTGGATCGGCTGCGGCGACTGCGGCGTCTGCAAGCGCGGCGAGGAACTGCTCTGCATGACGCCGGTCACGCTGGGCACGCGCCGGGCCGGGGGTTATGCCGACCACGTGATCGTGCCGCATCCGCGCTATCTGGTGGACTACGAGGGCGTGCCGACCGAGCTCGCCTGCACCTATGCCTGCTCGGGCCTGACCGCCTACAGCGCGCTGCGCAAGACGGCGCATCTCGGCGAGGACGATCATCTGCTGATCATCGGCGCCGGCGGCGTCGGACTCAACGCCGTGCATTTCGCGCCGGCCGTGGTCAAGGGCAAGGTCATCGTCGCCGACGTCGACGGCACCAAGCTGGGCGCCGCCCGCCAGGCCGGCGCGGCCGAAACCGTCGACAACAGCCAGCCCGAGGCGCTGGCCAGCATCATGGAGCTGACCGGCGGCGGCGCGGCCGCGGCGATCGACTTCGTCGGCATGCCGGCGACCGGCAAGTTCGGCATCGACGCCCTGCGCAAGGGCGGCACGATGGTCTCGGTCGGCCTCTATGGCGGCAGCCTGCCGCTGTCGACGGTACTGCTGCCGCTGAAGATGCTGAACATCCACGGCAGCTATGTCGGCACGCTGGAGGAAATGCACGAGCTGATGGCGCTGGTGAAGGACGGCCGGGTGCCGCCGCTGCCGATCGAGGTCCGGCCGCTGGATCAGGCCAACAGCGCGCTCAACGACTTACGCGCCGGCAACGTCCTGGGACGGGTGGTGCTGAAACCCTAACCAGGCGTGAATCGAGCCATGCACTGGCCGCATGGCTCCTTCGCCGAAGCATCGATTGTCGTGGCCCTGCCGGCATCCTACATGTTGGGAACACAGACATCGACCAGCTTCGCGAGGAGGGCTCGACATGCATATTCTCGATCTGATCGCCTCCTGGGCGCTTCGGCCCGTGGAGCGCGAGAAATCCGATGCGGCGCCGCGCTTCAGCGTGCGCCATCCGGCCGACGGCGGCGCGTTCAGTGCGCTGATGCTGGAGGGCCGCGTCGGGCGCTGATCCGCGACCCGCGGACGACGATCCCCGAACCCCCGGGCCGGCAACGGTCCGGGGGTTCGGCTTTCCCGGTTCCCCGCCGGGTGACGGGAAGCGTTTCCCGACCCGGAAACCGCGCTGGCAGGCTGCTGAAGAAGCCGCGATATCGGCGCCAGCATGCTTCACTACCGGTCCTGATGCCCCTTCAGGAGGGTCCGCTTTTTCACCACAAAGACACGAAGACACGAAAGAAGCAGAAAATCCGTTGGCGCGAAGCGCCGGAAAACGGGATTTCACTGCGTGTCGTTGCGTCTTCTTGCTGGATCCTGGCATGCGCCGCAAAATGCAATGTCGGACAGCCCGTTCGCCGACAGCGGCGCTGGCTGACAGCGCACTGACAAACCGGGTTTCACCGCCAAGTCGCCAAGACACCAAGGTCACGCCGAACGTCCGATGACCGCGACACCTGATCTTGGTGTCTT
>JANQKO010000143.1 GCA_028281075.1 Alphaproteobacteria bacterium
CGGCGGCAACGACACGCTGCTGGCCGGCGCGGGCGACGACACCATCATCGGCGCCGATGGCGGCGGCAACGACAATATCGACGGCGGCGCCGGCAACGACACGGTGTCCTATGCCGCCGCGGTCGCCGGCATCGTCGTCAATCTGGAAACCGGCGCCGCGCTCGGCGACGCGACGGTCGGCCTCGATACCCTGAACGGGGTGGAGAACGTGATCGGCGGCCAGGCGAACGACCTGATCGTCGGCGACGCCGCGGCCAACCGCCTGGAAGGCGGCACGGGCGATGACGTGATTCTGGGCGGCGCCGGCAACGACGTGATCTTCGGCGGCGATATTCGCACCCGCGAGCCCGTGGTGCTGGCGCGTCCGGGCGACCTCTACGACGTCTCGGGTGTCGATCAGCTCAATCTGCGGGTCGATTTCATCTCCGAAAGCGCCGGTTTCGAGAACAGTTTCGGCTTCTACCTGGCCGGCGCCGACGGCGTGCCGCTGTCCGGCCAGATCGTCTTCGCCAACGTCGATGTCGCGACCTCGGCCAGCATCAACCTGGACGCGGCGGCGCTCGACGGCGCCGCGCGGCTCGGCTTCTTCGTCATACCCGACGGCTTCGGCCTGAACGGCGGGCTGGTCGACGGGGCCGAGATCGGCTTCGCCTTCGTGGACGGGCTCTGGAGCGTGACGCTGGATGGCGCCGGCCTGCAGGGCGCCGGCGTGCCGGCGCTGTTCAGCGATCCGGCGCTGAACCTCGGCGGCTTCGACCACGAGATCGACAACGAGGGGCTCGGCAACTCGAACTGGGAAGACCAGGCCGGCGGCGGCGACGGCGACTTCAACGACCTCAACCTGGATATCACCGCGACCGAGATCGCCGAGGCCGGCGGCAACGATACCTTGAGCGGCGGCCTGGGCGACGACCGGATCTTCGCCGGTGCCGGCGACGACATCGTGAACGGCGACGAGGGCGACGACATCCTGTCGGGCGGTGCCGGCAACGACAGCATCGACGGCGGGACGGGTAATTTCGACATCGTGCTCTACGACGACTTCGACGGCGTCATGGGCGTCGAGGTCGACCTGGTGGCGGGCACGGCGCGCGACGTCCATGGCGACACCGACCGGCTCGACAATGTCGAGGGCGTGGTCGGTTCCAGGTTCGACGACCGGATCACCGGCGATGCCGCCGACAACCTGATCAACGGCGGCGCGGGCGACGACGTCATCACGGGCGGCGCCGGCAGCGACGACATGACCGGCGGCGCCGGCGCCGACCTGTTCTCCTATCTGGGCCTCGCCGACGGCACCACGATCGCCGGCGACACCACGGTCGGCGCGGTCTCGACCGACCTGGTCCAGGATTTCGAAAGCGGCGTCGACCGGTTCGTGTTCGACGCGGCGGCGTTCGATCCCAACGCGGCCTTCGTCACCATCGGCGCCGCCTATGACGGCACCAATTCCGGCCTGGAGGCCGGAGCCGCCTTCGTCTTCGACGGCACCCACCTGATCTATGACGGCGACGTCGCCACGGAGGGCTATACCGTGGTCGCCGACACCAACGGCCAGCAGGTCACCTCGGACGATATCGACAGCTCGAATTCATCCGGCTCGTAAGCACGCCCTGTTCGACGCCGGCGCGCGACAATCGTTAACGGATTGTTGCCATTCGCGCTTAATATTGCCGCCGTTGCCCCGGCGACCAGCATGCCCGGACGGTTGCATGACGACGGACAGGACCAACAGGACCGATAGCGCCTGGCTGCGGCCGATCCTGGGATCGGTGCGGGCGATGCTGGCCGAGCTGCTGACGCTGTCGTTCTTCGTCAACCTGCTGGCGCTGGCGGTGCCGATCTTCGTGCTGCAGGTCTACGACCGGGTGGTGTCCCAGAACGGCCTGACCACGCTGCAGGGCCTGCTGATCGGCGTGCTGATCGCGATCCTGTTCGATTTCGTCCTGCGGCAGACCCGCAGCCGGCTGCTGCAGCGGATGGCGATGCGCTACGACATCGAGGTCGGCCGGGCGCTGTTCGAGAAGGTCCAGCGGCTGCCGCTGCGGACGCTGGAGGCGCGTCCGGCGGCGTTCTGGCAGTTGCTGTTCCGCGACGTCGAGGTGCTGCGCAACACCGTCGCCGGTCCGCCGGCGATCCTGCTGGTCGACCTGCCCTTCGCGGTGCTGTTCATCGCCGTGATCTACGTGGTGGCGGCGCCGATCATCTGGGTCCTGTTCGCGATCCTGCCGCTGTTCGTGGTTCTGGCGCTGCGCTCGGGCAGCGCCGTGCGGGCGGCGGCCGACGACGAGCGCGACGCCGCGGTCGACCGCGATTCCCTGGTCGCCGACGTCATCGGCAACCGCACCACGATCAAGGCGCTGGCGCTCGACGAGGCCATGCAGCCGCTCTGGGAAGACCGCCACGCGTCGACCATCGAGCGGGCGCTGACGCGCGGCCGGCGCGCCGACGGCTATCACAATCTGGGCCTGTCGCTCAGTATCCTGACCACCGTGGCGATCACCAGCGTCGGCGCGCTGGCGATCATGGAGCAGGCGCTGACCATCGGCGCCCTGATCGCCACCAACATGCTGAGCAACCGGATCGTCGGCCCGTTCACCCAACTCGTCAGCACCTGGCGCGGCATCGTCTCGTTCCGGCAGTCGCTGAAGCGCCTGCGCGAGGCCTTCGATCTGGCCGAGGAGCCGGCCCACGACAGCGTCGAGATGCCGGCGCCGAAAGGCGAACTGGAAGCCGACGCCGTGGTCTTCGGCTATGGTCCCGGCGTGGCGCCGGTCCTGGACCGGATCTCGTTCCGGGTCGGCCCCGGCGGCCTGCACGCCATCGTCGGCCGCAACGGCAGCGGCAAGACCACGCTGATGAAGGTGATGCACGGCCTCTACGCGCCGGCCGGCGGCCGCATGCTGCTCGACGGGGCCGACATCGGCCAGTTCTCACGCCGGCGGCTGGCCCACTGGATCGGCTACGTGCCGCAGGACACGGTGCTGCTGTCGGCCTCGATCCGCGACAATATCGCCAAGGGCTGGGAGGGCATCGGCGACGACGACGTGCTGCGCGCCGCCCGGGCCGCCGGCGCGCACGATTTCATCGTCGACCTGCCGGCGGGCTATGGCAGCGAGGTCGGCGAAGGCGGCGGGCGCCTGTCGGGTGGCCAGCGCCAGCGCATCGCCATCGCCCGCGCGCTGGTCGGCCGGCCGGCGATCCTGCTGCTGGACGAGCCGTCGGCCAGCCTGGACCGGCAGGCGGAGGAGGACCTGCGCGACACGCTGCTCGACCTCGCCCGCGACTATACCGTGGTCGTTGTGACCCACAGCGCCATCCTGCTGCCGGCCTGCCACAACATCATGGTGCTGGAGCAGGGCCGCATCGTCATGGGCGGGCCGACGGCGCAGATGCTGCCGCGCCTGTTCGCCAAGGCCGAGCAGCCGGCCGTGCTGGAGCGCAAGGCATGAGCCGTCTGGACGACCTCTACCGGCGCTATCCGCTGCCGTCTTGGCGGCCGATCGCCTGGATCTCCATGCTGCTGGTGGCGGCGTTCGCCGGCTGGAGCGTCGTCGCCGAGCTCGAGGAGGTCGCCAGCACGTCGGGCGAGGTCGTGCCGCAGGGCAAGGTCAAGCTGATCCAGCATCTGGAAGGCGGCATCGTCGACCAGATCCTCGTCGCCGAGGGCGACGCGGTGGAAGAGGGCGCGCCGCTGGCGCGCCTCGACCTGCCGACGACGGCGATCAACCGGGAGGAGCTGCAGGTGCGGCTCGATGCCCTGCTGCTGACCCGCGCCCGCCTGAAGTCGGAAGGCACCGGCGGCGACCTGGTCTTCCCGAAGGCCGAGAGCGACCGGCATCCCGACCTGGTCGCGACCGAACGGGCGACCTTCGAGGCCCACCGGCGGCAACTGGACAGCCGCGTCGCCGCGCTGAAGAGCCGACGCGAGCAGCGGCGGCTGGACCTGGCCGAGCTGGAGGCGAAGCAGCGCGCCCTGCGGAACAACCTGCGGCTGGCGCGCGAGGAATTCGCGATCTCGGCCCGTCTGCGCGAGCGCGAGCTGACGCCGAAGATCGAGCACCTGCAACTGCGGCGCCAGGTCGAGGCCATGGAAGGCGAGCTGAAGGTACTGACGCCGACCATCCCGCGCGCCCGGGCGGCGATCGAGGAGGCCGGCCAGCGCATCACCGAGGAACTGGAGCAGGCCCGCGGGCGCGCGCTGCAGGACCTCGGCCGGGCCGAGCTGGACATCGCCCGCCTGCGCGAGCGGCTGGCCGAAGCGACTGACCAGCGCCTGCGCACGACCATCCGCAGCCCGATCCGGGGGGTGGTCAAGAACCTGCGCTACAACACCATCGGCGGCGTGGTCCGGCCCGGCGAGACGATCATGGAGATCGTGCCGGCCGACGACCGGCTGGTGATCGCCGCGCAGTTGAGCCCGGCCGACCGGGGCTACGTGCAGGTCGGTCACACCGCCCTGATCAAGATCTCGGCCTACGATTTCTTCCAGTATGGCGGCCTGGAGGGCCGGGTCACACATATCGCCGCCGACACCAACCGGGCGCCCGACGGCACGTCCTATTTCGACGTCGTCATCGAGACCGATCAGTCCTATCTCGACTCGGGCGGCGAGCCGCTGTTGATCCAGGCCGGCATGCAGGCGACGGTAGACATCAAGACCGGCACCCGGTCGGTGCTGCGGTACCTGCTGAAGCCCGTCCTGAAACTGCAGCACGAAGCGTTCCGCGAACGCTGAGCCAGCCGCCGGCGCCGGTGACGTTCCATGGCCTTTATCGACACGGCTCCGATCACGACCCTGGCGCGGCGCCTGCTGTCCGGTATCCGCGCGCGATTGAGCCTGCGGCGGACGGTGGCGCTGGTTTTCCTGGCGGCGATGCTGGGGTTGCGGGTCTGGGACCCGATCCTGGTCGAGATGCTGCGGCTCAGGTCGTTCGATCTGCTGCAGCGCATCAACCCCTACGAAAGCGACAGCCGGCCCGTCGTCATTGTCGATATCGACGAGGCCAGCCTGGACAAGCTGGGCCAATGGCCCTGGTCGCGGTCGCTGCTGGGACAGCTCCTGATCGAGCTGCAGCAGCGCGGCGCCGTCGTCGTCGGCTTCGATATCGTCTTCGCCGAACGCGACCGCCTGTCGCCCGGCGCGCTGGCGGACCTGATCGAGCAACTCGACGAGGACATCCGCCGGCGCCTCGACCAGCTTCCCAACAACGACCTGCTGTTCGCGCGGATCATCGAGCGGGGACGGGTGGTCACCGGCCGCTTCGGCCTGTCGTCGATCCAGCCCGGCGCCGACCGGGAGCTGATCCGCGAGACCAGCATCGCCTTCGTCGGCGGACCGCCGCAGCCCTATCTCTACAGCCTGGCGGGCGTGGTCCAGAACATTCCCGAGATCGACCTGGCCGCGGCCGGCGCCGGCATGCTCAGCATCATCCCGGAACCGGACGGCATCGTCCGGCGCGTGCCGGCGCTGCTGCGCTGGGACGACCGGGTGATGCCGGCGCTGAGCATCGAGATGCTGCGCGTGGCGACCGGCCGGCCGACCATCGCCACCAAGGTCGACGAAGCCGGGGTCAAGTCGGTGGTCGTCGCCGGCGTCGAGATCCCGCTGGACCGCCAGGGCCGGATGTGGGTGCGGGCCTCGCACCACGATCCGGCACGCTACGTCCCGGCCCACGAGGTGCTGGCCGGCACCGTCGACCGGTCCGCGATCGAGGGCAAGCTGGTGCTGGTCGGCGTGTCGGCCGCCGGCCTGCTGGACATCAAGGCGACGCCCCTGGAAGCGGCGATGCCGGGCGTCGAGGTGCATGCGCAGTTGCTGGAGACGATCCTGGCCCAGGCCAACCTGGTGCGGCCGAACTACGCCATCGGCATGGAGCTCAGCACGGCCGTCGTCGTCGGCATCCTGCTGATCGTGTTCGTGCCGATGCTGGGCGCGCGTTGGACGCTCGGCGTCCTGCTGCTGGTCAGCGTCGCGCTGCTCGGCCTGGTCTACTATTCGTTCACCGACCAGCGGCTGCTGATCGATCCGTCGTTTCCGCTGGCCACGGCGGCGGCGCTCTATGCCCTGCTGGTCTATTCCGGCTACCTGTCGGAGGAACGCCAGCGGCGCTATATCCGGCAGACCTTCGGCCAGTATCTCTCGCCGGCGCTGGTCAGCCAGCTCGCCAACGACCCCAGCAAGGTGCGGCTGGGCGGCGTCACGCGCGAGATGACCTTCATGTTTTCCGACGTGCGGGGGTTCACCAGCATCTCGGAGAACTTCCAGGACGATCCGCAGGGCCTGACCGAGCTGATCAACCGGTTCCTGACGCCGATGACGAACGCCGTGCTGCGTCATAGCGGCACGGTCGACAAGTATATGGGCGACTGCATCATGGCGTTCTGGAACGCGCCGCTGGACGATCCGCGGCACGCGTCGCATGCCTGCCAGGCGGCGCTCGACATGCACCGGGCGCTCGACGAACTGAACGCCGAGCTGCGGCAGGAGGCGGCCGACGATCCGACGCGGGACGATCACACCGACTACCGTCTCGCCAAGCGCTACAGTCTGGGCATCGACGGCGAATCCGACGCGGTGAAGGCGTTCGAGCTGTTCAAGCGCGAGGCCGAGCAGGGCTTCGCCAACGCGCAGTACAGCCTGGGCAAGGCCTATCGGGACGGCGCCGGGGTCGCGGTCGATCAGGTGGCCGCGGCGACATGGTTCCTGGCCGCGGCCGAGCAGGGCCATGCCAAGGCGCAGCGGCATATCGGCACGCGGCTGGCGCGCGGCGCCGGCGTCGAGCGTGACGACGTGCAGGCCCTGATGTGGCTGACGCTGGCCGGCCAGTCGGGACTGGCGGCCGCGGACGAAGGACGCAAGGGCCTGGTCAGGAACATGACCACGGCCCAGGTCACGGAGGCCGAGCAATGGGCCCGGCTCTGGCGGCCCCGGGTGTCCGGTGCCCGGACCATCAAGCTGGAGACCGGCGTCGGCCTGAACACCGGTCCCTGCGTCGTCGGCAACATGGGCTCGGAGCAGCGTTTCGACTATTCGGTACTGGGCGATGCCGTGAACCTGGCGGCGCGGCTGGAAGGCCAGTCCAAGAACTATGGCGTCGGCATCGTGATCAGCGAGGACACCCGCAAGCAGGCGCCGGAATTCGCCGCCATCGAGCTCGACCTGATCGCCGTCAAGGGCAAGCGCGAAGCCGTGCGGATCTACGGCTTGGTCGGTGATGCCGCGGCGGCGGCCGAGGAGGGTTACCGGGCCCTGATCGGCAACCACGCCGCCATGCTGGCGGCCTACCGGGCGCAGCGCTGGGACGAGGCGCGCGCGCTGCTGACGGCCTGCCAGGAGATCGATGACCGCTACGACGATCTCTACGAGCTCTATCGCGGCCGGATCGCCCAATACGAGGCCGATCCGCCGGGACCGGATTGGGACGGCGTTTTCGTGGCCCAGACGAAGTAGACCGGCACCCGCCGGCGCCCCGGGTTCCCGTTTGACATAATCCGCTTGCGTGGCGCGGTCGCGGCTGATATCTTCTACATTGTAGTTTTGCTGTTTCGCCCGGTATGTGGAGGTCGCGGACGCGGATCATGTCCAGGAACGACTATCTCGGCGCTTTTGAACAGATCGTTCTGCTGGCCCTGGTGCGCCTGCGGAACAACGCCTACGGCGTGACGATCCGGCGCGAGATCGCCGAACGGGCCGGGCGCGATGTCTCGATCGGCGCCATCTACACGACATTGGAGCGCATGGAGCGCAAGGGGCTGGTGACGTCGTTTCGTGGCGAGCCGACACCGGAACGCGGTGGCCGGGGCAAGCGTTATTACGCCATCGCCGCGCCGGGCGTGGCGGCCTTGAACCGGTCGCGCGACGTCATCGATCGCATGTGGGACGGTCTGGGCGCACCCGTGGAGGCATAAGATGCGACGGCAACGAGGGCCGCTACCGCCGAACCGGGTTCGGCAATCGCACGGCGACTATATACCGCGCTGGGCGGAGACCTTGCTGCGCTGGTCGATCCTCAGGGGCGGCCGGGAGCATATCCACGGCGACCTGGAGGAAGAGTTCCATACCGTCATCTTTCCCGCCCGCGGCTGGTCGGCGGCGCGCCGCTGGTACATCTGGCAGGTGTTGAAGTCGGTCGCGCCGCTGCTGTTGCACGAACTGCTCGATTTGCACCGGTCGCCCGTCGGAAACGACGCGCGGGTCAAAGGCCTGGCCGAAACCGAGGGCGGTGTGCCGCTCTATGCGACCGACCATCCGGCGGGCGCCAAGGTCGCCTTCACGCCGCTCATGCTCGATGGGCGGGTCGGACGCTGACACGGGGGATTGAATGAAAAGGGGATGAAGCAGATGGCCAAAACAGGCGTTCTCGCCGCCCTGACCGGGGCCGCGATCGCGTTGTCGACCGGTGGCGCTCAGGCGGCATCGCAGATGCTGGCGCTGATCTCGACCGACCGGCCCGTGCAGCTTACCTGCGAGCGCGGCGAATGCTCGGCCGAGCTGACGGCGATCTGCCTGCAGCCGGACCGCGCCAGCCCGCCGCCCGGCAAGCGCTACACGCAGATCGGTGGCGAACGGGTGGCGCTGATCGTCGAGACGGCCGACGGCCGCCAGGTCACGCTGTCCGCGGCCGCGCATGGCGAATTCACGGCGCTGCGCGGCCACAACGCCGTCAAGTTCGCCGTCGACGGACGTGCGCTGTCAAAACTTGGCGTGCGCCGGGTTTCTGTGCGGGTGGGCGAGATGGTGTCCCTGCTGCCCGAGCCGGTTGTCGGCGATCCGCTGCCGCAGACCGAGGCCGATATCGCGCTCGCCACCGGCCCGATGCGGACGCTCGCCGCGCGTCTGGTCGACAACAGCGGCGACCGCATCGCCGCCGCGCAGATCGCCAGGGATCTCGTGAACTATCTGCCGAAGCTCGGACGGTCGACGCCGGCGCAACGGGCCGCCGCCTGGTCGGCGGTCATCAAGACCGAAGGCGCCGCGCGCACCCAGGCCGCGTTCGCCATGGTCGAGACCGC
>JANQKO010000153.1 GCA_028281075.1 Alphaproteobacteria bacterium
CAGGTCCGGTTCGCCGTACCAGAGGGCCATGCCGTCCTCCAGGCCCATGCCGGCATTGGTGACATCACGGATCTTCGAGGACGTCAGGCGGTCGGTCCGCCCGCGGGCGCCGCTGGCGCCGACGTCGAGCGGACCGGCCGGCGGGGCCACGGTTCGTTGCAATGGTTTTGTCATAACGCCGACGTGGTTCCTTCGATCCGCGGATGCAAGCCCGGCCCGCCGGGGGGCCGACACGACCGCGTGATGGTCGCGACGGATGCTAGCGTCGGCGACGTTAACAAGCGGTAAGGTAAACCGCGTCTAACGCATTCCGGCGGCCTTGGCCAGCTAGTGATTTGGCCGCGGCACCGCCGAGCCCGAGGCGCCGACCAGGAAGTCGAAGTCGCAGCCCTTGTCCGCCTGCATCACGTGGTTGACGTAGAGCTGGGCGTAACCGCGCTCGTAGACCTGCGGGTTCGGCGTGAAGGCCTCGCGTCGGCGGGCGAGCTCCGCGTCCGGGACGTCGAGATGCAGCCGGCGGTTGGCGACGTCGAGCTCGATCATGTCGCCGTTTTGGACCAGGGCCAGCGGACCGCCGATCGCCGATTCCGGACAGACATGCAGCACCACGGCGCCATATGCGGTGCCGCTCATGCGCGAATCCGAGATTCGCACCATGTCGGTCACGCCCTGCTCCAGGATCTTCTTCGGCAGCGGGAAGTTGCCGACTTCCGGCATGCCGGGATAGCCGCGCGGGCCGGCGCCCTTCAGCACCAGGATGCAGTCCGGATCGACGTCCAGATCAGGGTCCTCGATCTTCTCGTGCAGCTCCTCGTTGGTCTCGAAAACCACGGCGCGGCCGCGATGCTGCAGCAGTTCCGGCGTCGCCGCCGACGGCTTGATGACGGCACCGTCGGGCGCCAGGTTGCCGCGCAGCACGGCCAAGCCGTTTTCGGTCTTGAACGGCTTGGCGAGCGAATAGATCACTTGATCGTTGAAGTTCCGGGCCTCGGCCACGTTCTCGGCGACGCTTCTGCCGCTGACCGTGACGTGTTGCCCATGTACCTGGCCGCTGTCCACCAGGTCCTTCATCACCACCGGCAGGCCGCCGGCGTAATAGAAGTCCTCCATCAGGTATTCGCCGTTCGGCTGCAGGTTGACGATGCAGGGGATCTCGCGGCTGAGCCGGTCCCAGTCGTCGATGTCGAGCGGAACGCCGACCCGGCCGGCGAGCGCGATCAGATGGATGATGGCGTTGGTCGAGCCGCCGATGGCGGCGTTCACCCGGATCGCGTTCTCGAAGGCTTCGCGCGTCAGCACGGTCGAGATCCGCTGGTCCTGCTTCACCATCTCGACGATGCGCCGGCCGGTCAGGTGCGCCGCCACCTTCTTGCGCGAATCGACGGCCGGGATCGCCGCCGTGCCCGGCAGGCACATGCCCAGGCCTTCCACCATGTTGCCCATGGTGGACGCCGTGCCCATGGTCATGCAGTGGCCGGGGCTGCGCGACATCGCCTGCTCGGCGTCCATGAAGTCCTGCAGCGTGATGTTGCCGGCGCGCACGTCCTCGCTCATGCGCCAGACGTCGGTGCCGGAGCCGATGTCGCGGCCGCGGAACTTGCCGTTCAGCATCGGCCCGCCATGCACCACGATCGACGGCAGGTCGACGCTGGCCGCGCCCATCAGGTAGGCTGGCGTGGTCTTGTCGCAGCCGGTCAGCAGCACGACGCCGTCAAGCGGATTGGCCCGAAGCGTCTCTTCCAGGTCCATGCTCATCAGGTTGCGGAACATCATCGTGGTCGGCCGCATCAGCGTTTCGCCGATGCCCATGGTCGGGAACACGAAGGGAAAGCCGCCGGCCTCCCAGATGCCGCGTTTCACCGACTCGGCGACGTCGGTCAGATGCGCGTTGCAGGGGCTCAGATCCGAGGCCGAGTTGGCGATGCCGATGACCGGCCGGCCGTCGAACAGATCCGCCGGCCAGCCCTGGTTCTTCAGCCAACTGCGATAGGCGAAGCCCAGCAGGTCCGTGCGTCCGAACCATTCGCGGCTGCGGTTGCTGTTCATGCGATCGGCCATGCTGCGTCCTCCCGATGGCGATGTCGTGATTTGCCGCCATCCTAGCCGGCATTCGGATCGGCTGCCATGGCCGCCGATCCTTCCGGGCGGTATTCCAGCAGGTCGCCCGGCTGGCAGTCCAGCACGTCGCAGATCCGGGCCAGGGTTTCGAACCGCACGCCCCGGACCTTGCCGGATTTCAGCAGCGAGACGTTCTGCTCGGTAATGCCGATCCGGACGGCGAGCTCGCGCGAGCGCATCTTGCGGCGGGCCAGCATCACATCCAGGTTGACGACGATCGGCATGGCCCGGCCTAGACGAACTGCCGGTTCTCGTCGGCGACCCGCGCCGCCTCGTGCATGACCCAGCCGATCACGATCAGCAGGCCGCCGAACAGCAGGGTGGCGTAGCTCGTCGACGACACCTCGATCGTCAGCATCCGCTTGCCCGGCGCGTTGTCGTGGGTCAGCAGCAGCACCGCGAGCGTGTGGACGGGGACCGACAGACCACCGTTGGCGGCCAGCGCCGCGCCCGCGGCGCGGATGTGCCGTGCGGCCGCGGGCGCGAAGATCCGGCCCCGTTCGTAGCAGGCGAACAGCCGGCTGATCCGCCACATGGCGTAGACCAGCAGGCTGACCGGTCCGGCCAGCAACACGATCAGGCCGATCCGCTTGACCGGCGTGACGCCGCTGCCGATCAGCAGGTGCGCGTAATCGGGCAGTATCTGCGCCTCGAACATCGACGGCACGGCGGCGAAATAAAGGCTCAGGCCGCCGATGCCGACCGCGCCGAGCAGGGCCACGATCTTGAGGTAGCGGCTGACCGACCGGATGCGGCGAAAACGGCCGGCATCGGGCAGGCCGCGGGCGTCGTCGGTATTGTCCACCGCAGCGTCTCCACGAGATCCATGATCAAAATTTATCGTAAAACAATAAAATATTACTGTAAAGGATAAACTTCCGATCCAACGGCCATCGCCGATCTTGTTGCCGGACGATGTCATTCCGGATGACGCCGGTTCGTATTTTGTTCTATCCTGCGTTTGAAACATGACGGGCAGCGGCGGGCTCTCGGCCCGCGGGGGAGGCGGGATGCAAAGCTTCGATCGGATCTACGCGACGGCCGCGAAACGCCATGGCGGCGCGGCGGCGCTGGAGAAGCTGTTGTCGACACCGAAGAGCAAGGCGGCGCTGCGGAAGATCGGCGACGACCGCTACCTGGCGGGAATGACCAAGTCGGTCTTTATGGCCGGATTTTCCTGGAAGGTGATCGAGCGGAAATGGCCCAACTTCGAGACGGCGTTTCTCGATTTCGCGCCGCGCCGCGTCGCGTTCATGCCGGACGAGGCGCTCGATGCCCTGCTGCGGGACAAGGGCATCGTCCGCAACGGGCCGAAGATCCGGGCCACGCGCGACAACGCCCGCTTCATCGTCGACCTGGCCGAGGAACACGGCTCGGCGGCCGGGTTTTTCGCCGACTGGCCGGCGGACGACCATATCGGCCTGCTGGCATTGCTGAAGAAGCGCGCCAGCCGCATGGGCGGCACCTCGGCGCAGTACTTTCTGCGCTTCATCGGCAAGGACTCGTTCGTGCTGTCGGCCTCGGTGGTCGCGGCGCTGAAGGCGCAGGGCGTCGTCGACAAGGACCCGACCTCGAAACGAGACCTGCGCGCGGTGCAGGACGCGTTCAACGCCTGGTCGGCCGAAAGCGGCCGGCCGATCACCCAGGTCAGCCAGGTGCTGGCGCGCAGCACCGACGGCTGATCCCGGCCGTCGGCCCGCCGGCTCAGTTGAGCCAGAACGGCTTGCGGACCTCCAGCGCGACCTGACCGTGGTTCAGGCCGATGTCGCGCAGCAGATAGGCGTTGAGCTCGCCCAGGCGGTAGCGCTGGCTGGCGCGGTCCTGCCAGCGCAGCAGCGCGCCCAGCGCGCGGCCACCGATCGCGGCGACGGAAAACCGGTGCCGGCCATGTGTGGTGCCGTCCAGGATGCCGGTCGCGCCGTCATCCGAATAGGTCGTCGTTCCCATCCTGCTATCCCCTTTGTCGATTGCCGTCCTGGCGTGACGCTGGTCTACGCCAAACCTGCCAACGAATGATTAATCAATCAAACGAATGCTTTTGATAGATTTATTCAAATATTCTGAACTATTGTAATGGCGAGATGGCCACGACCCTCGATATCGATCTCCTGCGCACGCTGGCGGCGATTGCCGATACCGGCAGCTTCGGCCGCGCCGCGGCCCGTGTTCACCGCTCGCAGTCGGCCGTCAGCATGCAGATGAAACGCCTGGAGGCGCTTGTCGGCCGGGCGGTCTTCGTTCGCGACGGCCGGCGCATGCGGCTGACCAACGACGGCCGGTCGCTGGTCGCCTATGCCGGCCGCCTGCTGGCGGTGCATGACGAGGCCGTGGCCAGATTCGCCGAGCCGGCGCTGACCGGCAGTGTCCGGCTCGGCTCGCCCGACGACTACGCGACGAACCTGCTGCCGATGGTGCTGGCGCGGTTCGGCGCGCTCTATCCCGGCGTCCATGTCGAGGTGCGGTGCGGCGGCACCGTCGGCCTGCGCGCGGCCTTGGACGACGGCGAGCTCGACCTCGCCCTGCTGTCGCGCGGGCCGGGGGAGCGGGACGGCGTGGTGCTGCTGCGTGATCCGCTGGTCTGGGTCACGGCGCCGGACCGGCCGACGCACCGGCGCGATCCGCTGCCGCTGGCGATCTATCCGCCGCCCTCGCGCTACCATCACGCGGTCATGACGGCGCTGAACGAGGCCGGCCGCGCCTACCGCGTCGCCTATACCAGTTCCGACCTGCTGGTGCTGCAGGGCGCGGTCTCGGCCGGCCTGGCGGTCGCCGCCATCGCCCGCAGCTCGAACACGCTCGGCCTCGGCGAGGTCGGTACGGATGACGGCATGCCGGCGCTGCCGATGGTGACCATCGCGCTCGTCACCTCGCGGCATGCCGGGTCGCCGGCCAGCCGGCGCCTGGCCGAGGAGATCGCGCGCAGCTTCGCCGACAGCCGGGCCGAGCGCCGGGCCGAGCGCCGGGATTGAGCGGCCGCCGCGGCAACCATCACTTAACCATATGGCAAGCTCTGCGGGGCAAGTTGTCGGCGTCCTGTCCCCCGGGTCGCACGCCGATGATGTTCGCCGGTCATTTCTTCGTTCTCGCGTCCTATGCGGTGGTGTCGGCCGTCATCGCCCTGGTGCTGCCGCAGTCGGCGCCCTTCGTCGACACGCTGACGGCCTCGGTGGTCGGCGTCTGTGTCTTTCTCGCCGCCGCGTTGTTGCACGAATCCGTCGCCCGCCGCCGCGAGGTCCGGCAGATGACGCAGGAACTGGTCGCCGCCTGGCAGGCCCAGGCCGGCGAGATCGATTTCCTGCGCGACCGCAACGGCGAGCTGTCGCGCCGTCTCGATGTCGCCAGCAGCGAGCTCGGCGAATTGCGCCAGGCGGTCGGCCATGCTGCCGGCCGCACGAACGACATGGTCGTGGCCGAGATGAAGGTGCTGCAGAACCAGCTCAACGCCATCTCCGTTCGGCGCGGGCAGGGCGACGGGCCGCCGGCGCCGGCCGAGGACGTACCGGCGGGCG
>JANQKO010000173.1 GCA_028281075.1 Alphaproteobacteria bacterium
CCGGATCGGCTTCGAACTTCTCGGCCACGTGCCGTTCAGCACCTGGAAGGACATGGCCCGCATCGTGCCCGACATGGTGCGGCTGGCCAGCCATCGCTCCGTCTACGGCATCGTGTCGAAATATGTGAAGGACCCGCGACTGCGGACGGTCCTGAGCTTTCATCCGCTGCTGATCGGCGGCAATCCCTTCACGACGACATCGATCTACAGCCTGATCGCGTTTCTGGAACGCCGTTGGGGCGTGCATTTCGCCATGGGCGGCACCGGCCGCCTGGTCGAAGGACTGGTGGGCCTGATCGAGGGACAGGGCGGTGTCGTGCGCTGCAACGAGGAAGTGCACGAGATCCTTGTCCGGGACCGAGCCGCCACCGGTGTGAGGCTGGCATCCGGCGCCGTCATTCCTGCCGATATCGTCGTCTCGAACGCGGACTCCGCCTGGACCTATCGGTACCTGCTGCCGCCCGAAGCACGCAGCCGCTGGACCGATCGCCGGATCGAGCGGGCGCGCTACTCGATGAGCCTGTTCGTCTGGTATTTCGGCACCGACCGCAAGTATCCCAAGGTGCCCCATCACAGCATCCTGCTCGGGCCGCGGTATCGCGAATTGCTGACCGACATCTTCGAACGAAAGATCCTGGCCGACGATTTCAGCCTTTACCTGCACCGGCCGACGGCGACCGACCCGTCGCTGGCGCCGCCCGGCTGCGATGCCTTTTACGTGTTGTCCCCCGTGCCGCACCTCGACAGCGGCACCGATTGGGGCGTCACCGCCGAGAGCTACCGGCGGGCCGTGGCGCGTCATCTGTCTGACACGGTGCTGCCGGGATTCGAGGATCACATCGTGACGTCGCGCATGATGACGCCGCAGGACTTCCAGGATCGACTTCATTCGTTCCGCGGCGCGGCGTTCGGCCTCGCGCCGACGCTGCTGCAAAGCGCGTGGTTCAGGCCGCATAACCGCAGCGAAGAAATCGAACGTCTCTATCTCGTCGGGGCCGGAACGCATCCCGGCGCCGGTTTGCCCGGCGTGCTGTCGTCCGCGCGGGTGCTTGATTCGGTGGTGCCGGATGCAGCCGCCTTTGCCTAACGAACCGGTTCAGCGCGCGGCCGACCTGGCCGCGTGCCGCGCCATGCTCAGGTCCGGCTCGCGGACCTTCTTCGCGGCCTCGCTCGTGTTGCCCGCCGACATTGCCAATCCCGCGACGGCCCTCTATGCGTTCTGCCGGCTGGCCGACGATGCCGTCGATGTGGAGGGCGGCGGCGAGGCGGCGTTGCTGTCGCTTCGGGACCGGCTGGCCCGTGCTTGTGACGGGTGTCCGCTGCCGATCGCGGCCGACCGGGCGTTTGCCGACGTGGTGGCGCAGTACGCTATCCCGAAGGCGTTGCCGGAGGCGCTTCTGGAGGGCATTGCCTGGGACGCCGCCGGCCGACACTACGAGGATATCTCCGATCTCTATGCCTATGCGGCGCGCGTCGCCGGCGCTGTCGGGGCCATGATGTGTCTGCTGATGGGACGCCGGGCGCCTGAGATTGTCGCGCGAGCCTGTGACCTGGGCGTCGCCATGCAACTGACCAATATCGCGCGCGATGTCGGCGAGGACGCGCGCGACGGCCGGCTGTACCTGCCGCGGCGCTGGCTGCGGGACGTCGGCATCGAGCCCGATGCCTGGCTCCGCGCGCCATGTTTTAACGACGCATTGGCGACTGTCGTGCAGCGCCTGTTGCGGGCCGCCGATGTTCTCTATGCGCGCGCGGAGTCAGGCATCGCCGAACTGCCGTTCGCTTGTCGGCCTGGCATTTACGCGGCGCGCTACATTTACGCGGAGATCGGTCGGACGCTGGAGCGGAACGGCCTCGACTCCGTGTCGCATCGCGCCGTGGTTGGGCCAAGAAGGAAAGCGGCGCTCCTGCTCCATTCTTTTGCAACCTCGGTGCGCCCGGGCGCCGGGGCGCATGCGCCGGTACTCGACGAGGTGTGCTTCCTGGTCGACGCCGTCGCCGCCGCGCCCGCGCCGTCGCGTGCCGTTACAGCAACTGGGACTCCGTGGTGGAAGCTCGGCGCGCGGGCGCAGTGGGTTATCGAGCTCTGTGAACGGCTGGAGCAGCAGGAACTGGCCGAGCGCTCCATAAACAACTAGCCGGCAGAGCACGTGCAGACCTGATCGAAACGGAGGCTGACGATGCGAAATCTCTTGGGATTTCCGTTACTCGCGTTCGGTATCTGGTTCATCTATTCGGCATTGGCGCAGCGTCGGCGCGTTCTCGCCCGGCGGGCGCAAGTCGCGGCCTTGGGCGAATCAGACGCGGCTGCGCCACTGCATCCCTCGTTGGCGACGCTCGGCGACGTCATGCCGCCGCTGGTGATCCTTGGCCTGGGATTCGTCGCGGCAAAGGCGTCGCTCGCCTATTTCGTCATGGATTTGAGCCACGTGCTGTCGCTGTTCGATCTTGCCGGCTTTCTGATCCTGCTGACGGGGTATGGGACATGGTTCGTGTTCAAGACCACATACCGAGAGCTGGAGACCGTTTCCACGCCGATCGACGAGCAGAATGCCGCTCTTCGCGTCGTGGAAGGGGGTGGGCGGCAAGCAACAGATGAATCAATGGGAGCTGACCATGGTCGTGGAAGTCCTGCTGTTCGCGCTCCTGATAGGCTGGGCGGTATGGCAACTGGTCTCGCTGCAGCGGGACAAGGACCGGGCGGAGAAGGAGAAGCGGGAGCGCGAGGCGGACGACCGGAACGTGTAGGCGTTGGCGGCTGAGCCCGCGTGTCTAAAGCTTGACCCGTGGCATCCGGAACGGCAGCAGCGTACGGACCCAGGTCTTCCTGAAGCGGTCCAGCGACAAACTTTCGTGCACCGAGGTGGCGGGCTCGCCAAGCAGGCCTGACGTTATGACGGAGCGGGCGTAGAACGGTGTGTCCTCCAGTGTCTTCAGCACGACTGCCGAGCAATTCGGATCCGAACGCGAGCTTCGGCGGATCTGCCAGAGGGTGCGGGGAAGATCGACCGCACCGGGTGGCGAGAAGAATTCGAACCTGCCGAGCCGATCGAAACGCAGCGCGATCGACAGATCCTCACCGTCTCGGTCGGTGACGTCGTAGAGCACGGCCGCGGCGCCGGGCAGGGCGGCGCGGGACCAGTGCCAGTGCCGGAAGGCATTTTCCAACGGCGCGTCGCCGGCATTGCTGTCGAGATAGGCCTTGCCGCGCCAATGCAGGCGCGGTCGCTGCAGATCGACTTCGATCTCCGCACAGGGCGAGACCGGCCACCAGCGGTGCCGCCGCTCGCGGTCGAGGAAGAACATCCATTGCGTCAATGCCGCCGGATAGACGCGTACCCGGCCGCGGATGCGCGAGGGCAGCGGAACCGAGACCTCGTCGATCTTGAACGTCAGCGCCGTGCCATCCCATGACAGCCCGCTCGGCCCGATCGTCAGATAGGACTGGCTGCGGCGTAGCGCGGCGTCGCCGCGCTCGGTCATCGACCAGCGTTTCCGATTGCGTCCGTAAAGCGCGACGTTCAAGGCGCAATGATCGTGCGGGTCGCTCGGTCCGCGCTTGCGAGCGGCGGCATAGTAGGGCGAGAAGACGCTGCCGATGAATGCGATCAGCGTGATGCCGTGCAGACCCTCGTCGCTCAGACCGTCGACGTACCACCATACGTAGCCGCCCGGCTTGACGGCCTGTTCGAAACCAAGTCCGCGAGGAGGCTCGACGCCGCCAAACGGCCCGACAGCGCCGCCATCGGCACGCCCGGTCCTGGATGTGTGCTGCCGCCCGCCAGATACAGGCCCGGCAGACGCGTGCGCGCGCCCGGCCGCCGGAACGACGCCCGCCAGCCGTGCGTCGCCTGTCCGTAAAGCGCCCCGCCCGTCCCGGGAAACAGCCGCTCGAAATCCTCCGGTGTCGTGGTCACCGTGTTCGCCGGTGTCCGGTTCACCGTCAGGCCGCAGCGTTCGAGATGACGGAAGGTGTCCTGCTCGCATCGTTCGATCTCCGGTCTGTCGAAGGCCCGTGCGTCACCCACCGGCGGCGCGTTCACCAGGCAGAGAAGCCGTTCGGATTCGGCCGGTGGCGGGTCGTCGCGGTCGCCGCGATCCTGGGCGCAGACATAGATGGTCGGTGCCGCCGGCAGAGATGCGCGATGGAAGATGTCGTCGAACTCGCCCACGTAGTCGTTCGAGAAGAAGACGTTGTGCCGCAGCAGCGGAAAGCCGTCGGTCGCGGCAACGAGTGTCCACGTAAGCGCGGACAATGACCTCGACGTCGACGGTATGTTCGGCGCGGCCGGGGCGGCTTCGCGGCCCAGCCGTCCCGACGACAGCGCCGCGATGTCGGCATTGACGACGACGGCGTCGGCCGCAATCCGCTCGCCCGTGGTCAGCTTGAGGCCGGCCGTTCGTCCGCCTGAGGTGAGGATTTCGTCTGCCTCGGCGCCGTAGCGAAACGTCGCGCCGCAAGTGACGGCGAGCCCGGCCAGGGCCCGCGCAAGGCGATGCATGCCGCCCTCGACCAGCCAAACCCCGGTCTGCTCCACATGCGCGACCAGCATCAACGTCGCCGGGGCGGCGAACGGCGACGAACCGCAATAGGTGGCGTAGCGGCCGAACAATTGCCTGAGTCTGGGGTCGTGGAAATAGCGACCGAGCTCGCGCCAGAGGGGCGCGAACGGCGCGATGCGCCAAAGATCGAGCAGGCCACGAACGCCGCCGTCCCGGGTCAGGCTCAATGGCGTCGGACGCGCGGCGCGAATGAACGGTTGCTCGAGGGTGCGGTAGACCTGCCCGCAACGTTCACAAAACGCGCGGTACCGCCGCGCTTCGGCCGCCCCGGCGAATCGGCCGATGGCATCGGCCGATCGGGCGACATCCGCAAAGAGGTCGAGCCGGTCCGCTTCGGTCCAGGCATGGCGAGCCAGAGTCTCGACGGGCGTGAGCGTGACATGGTCGGCGAGCGACGATCCGGCCGCGGAAAAAACCTCCTCGAACACCCAAGGCATTGTGAAGACCGTGGGGCCGGCATCGATGCGATGTTCGCCGATAAGCACCTCGCGCATCTTGCCGCCAGGTGCGTCCGCCTTTTCGACGACGATGACATCCACGCCGTGGGCCGCCAGTTCGACCGCGGCGGCCAGCCCGCCAATGCCGGCCCCGATAATCGCCACGCGGTCGGCGCGCATGCATGTCGGTCTTCGGAACTGCGTCATTGACTTTGTTGCGGAATGTCCAATTATAATTACAATCAAGAATGACAATTAAAATTTACAGTAACAGATGTGCGAGGCACGCGCCATGGACGACATGACCCGAACCGAGCAGGCCTTGACCGGCGCCATCGCCCATGTGGATGGCCCCGGCGCGCCGCCGGGATTGGCGGAAGCGATCCGGTACTCCGTGTTTCCGGGCGGCGCGCGAATCCGCCCGAGGCTCTGCCTGGCGGTGGCGCAGGCTTGCGCCGAGGACCGACCGGCATTGTCGGATGCGGCCGCGGCGTCGATCGAGCTGCTGCATTGCGCCTCGCTGGTGCATGACGACCTGCCCTGCTTTGACGACGCCGAGATGCGGCGCGGCAAGCCCTCGGTCCATCTTGCCTACGGCGAGCGTCTGGCGGTGCTGGCCGGCGATGCGCTGATCGTACTTGCCTTCGAAACGCTGGTCCGGGACGGCGTCGGCGCGCCGGAGCGGCTGCCGGCGCTGGTCCGCATCGTCGGCCAGTCGGTCGGCATGCCGTCGGGCATCGCCGCCGGCCAGGCCTGGGAGTGCGAGCCCTGCGTCGCGCTGACCGACTATCAACGGGCCAAGACCGGGGCGTTGTTCGCGGCCGCGACCATGGCCGGCGCGGCGTCGGCGGGCTATGAGCCCGGCCCGTGGCGCGGGCTCGGCGAACAGATCGGCGAAGCCTATCAGGTGGCCGACGATATCCGCGACGTCGCCGCGACGGCAGACGAAATCGGCAAGCCGGTCGGCCGCGACGCCGCGCTCGGGCGACCCAGCGCGGCGCACGAACTGGGCATCGATGGCGCCGTTGCCCGCCTAAAGCAGTTGCTGGGCAATGCGATCGAGACAGTCCCGAACTGTCCGGGTCGAGACGACTTACGGGCCACGATCCTGAAGGAGGCGCAGCAGTTTCTGCCCGCGAAGATCCTGCGCCGGGCGGCGTAGCGGCCCATGCTCGCGGCGATCGGTCAAGATCCGATCGCCAGCCGCCACGGATGACGGCGACGCCGTCCTGGGCGGATCGATTGCATGCGGCACGCAATCGTCTGCTTGCCAGCCCGCGGTTTCAGAAGTGGGCGGAGGCGTTTCCGCTTACCCGGCCGATCGCACGGCGTCAGTCGCGGGCACTCTTCGACCTCTGCGCGGGATTTGTCTATACCCAGGTCCTTGCCGCCTGCGTGCGGCTTCGCCTCTTCGACATTCTGGCCGACGGTCCACAGACCGTTGCGCAAGTCGCGGAACGGATTGGCTTGCCGCGTGATGCCACCTCTCGTCTGCTGCTTGCCGCTGTTTCCCTACGCCTGGCGACGCGGCGTGGGCCGGCGCGTTTCGGACTGGGCACATTGGGCGCCGCGATGCGCGGCAACCCGGCCGTCGGCGACATGGTCGCGCACCACCAACTCCTCTATGCCGACCTCCGGGATCCGGTGGGGCTGCTGCGGGGTGATCGGTCGAACACCGAGCTTGCCCAATACTGGCCATACGCCGGGGCGGCGCATCCGGTCGGATTGAAGGCCGCGCAGGTGGACGCCTATACGGCCCTGATGTCGGCCTCGCAGTCGTTTATCGCGGACGAGGTGCTCGACGCCTTCCCACTCGACAAGTTCCGCTGTTTGCTGGATGTCGGCGGTGGCGATGGCAGTTTCCTCACGGCGGCGGGCGCGCGGGCGCCGCATATGCGGCTGATGCTTTTCGACCTGCCGGCCGTCGTCGACCGAGCGCGCGAACGATTGGCGACAAAGGGACTGGCCGAGCGGGTGACAACGGTCGGCGGCGATTTTCTGACCGACACGCTGCCGATCGGGGCGGATGTCGTGTCGCTGATCCGGATCGTCCACGATCACGACGAGGCGTCGGTTCTGACACTCTTCCGGGCCGCGCGTCGCGTTCTGCCAGCCGGCGGCACGCTGCTGGTGGCCGAGCCAATGTCCGGTACGCGCGGCGCCGAGCCGATCGGCGACGCCTATTTCGGTTTCTATCTTCTCGCCATGGGGCGCGGGCAACCCCGCACCGCCCGCGAAATCCGCGATCTGCTGCGGATTGCCGGCTTCGATCGGGTCCGCGTGCTGCCGACCCGACGGCCCATGCTGGCCCGCGTGGTGGTAGCCCGCGTGCCGGCTTGACAGCAAAATTGTAAAACAAACTTGACATTCAGAAATGTAACTTTACCCTGACAGTTGGGAGAGCCCAAAGCCGTCAACCGGCTGGGCGTGTGATTGCGAGTTCTCGAATGGAAGCTGTCGCAGTCGTGATCAAGGGACCGGAGCGGATCGAACTCGACCGCCTCGATCTCTCGCCACCAGGCGCTGAAGATGTCGTCGTCGACATCGAATGGAGCGGCATCAGCACCGGCACGGAGCGCCTGCTCTGGTCGGGGCAGATGCCGCCCTTTCCCGGCATGGGCTATCCGCTGGTACCGGGATATGAGGCGGTTGGCCGGGTGGCGGCGGCGGGATCGCGCTCTGGCGGACGGATCGGCGACCGCGTGTTCGTTCCGGGCGCGCGTTGCTTCGGCGATGTGCGCGGTCTGTTCGGCGGCGCCGCGTCGCGCCTTGTCGTCGCGGGCGACCGAGTCCTGCCGATCGACGAGCAACTGGCCGAACAGGGCGTGCTGCTGGCACTGGCGGCGACGGCCCAGCACGCATTCTCGAAAGACGGCGCGATGTCGCCGGATTTGATTGTCGGCCACGGTGTTCTTGGCCGGCTGCTGGCCAGACTGGCGCTCGCGACCGGCGCGGCACCGCCCGTCGTGTGGGAGCGAAATCCGGCGCGGGCCGGTGACGCGCAAGGGTACACGGTCGTCGATCCGGCGGACGACCCGCGCAAGGACTACCGTTCGATTTACGACGTCAGCGGCGACTCGACGATCCTCGACACGCTGGTGTCGCGCCTGGCGGCCGATGGCGAGATCGTGCTCGCCGGGTTCTATAGCGAGCCTCTGTCCTTCGCGTTCGCGCCCGCCTTTATGCGGGAAGCCCGGATCCGGATCGCGGCCGAATGGCGCGAATGGGATCTCGCGGCCGTGAAGGAGTTCGTGGAGCAGGGCCGGTTGTCGCTCGACGGGCTGATTACACACCGGCATGACGCGACCGACGCGGAGGCCGCCTATCGGGAAGCGTTCAGCGATCCCGCCTGTCTGAAGATGATCCTGGATTGGAGAGCCTGCACATGAACACGTTCCGTGGCAGTCCGGAATCCGAGGCGAAGCGAACCAGCATGCGCGACAACTTGCGCGCCGAGGCGGCAGTCGAGCCGGATCCGGTGCCGACGACGCCGGCGACCAAGCACACCGAAATCATCGCCATCTACGGCAAGGGCGGCATCGGCAAGAGCTTCACGCTGTCGAACCTGTCCTACATGATGGCGCAGCGGGACAAGCGCGTTCTACTGATCGGCTGCGACCCGAAGAGCGATACGACATCGCTGCTGTTCGGCGGCCGCAGCTGCCCCACGATCATCGAGACATCCGCGGCCAAGAAGGCGGCCGGCGAGCAGGTCTCGATCGGCGACGTCTGCTTCAAGCGCGACGGCGTCTTCGCCATGGA
>JANQKO010000179.1 GCA_028281075.1 Alphaproteobacteria bacterium
TAGGCGCGGGAGATGTCGATCGCCGCGCCACCGGCCGCCACCATCGGGATCAACGCGAAGATGAACACGATCGCCACGGCGCCGCGAGGGTCGTCGACGAATTGACGCCAATGGCCGGCGAGGCGCCGCCAGGCGTCCGTGCAACGTTCGGAAAACCGCATCGCTCGTCTCCCTTCAGCAACTTCCATTCCAAATGCCGGCCCGCGTCGCCGCGACCGGCCGTATCGCCACGGCGGCGCGTCAGAGCTTCTGGACGCGCTTGCTCTTGCGCGGCCGCAGATAGACCTGATCGATGATCATGAACGGGGACATGATCAGATCGCTGTAAACCGGCGAGAAGCTGTATTCGATCTGCACCACGATCACGCTCTGATCCTCCTCCAGCAATCCCGCCGGGATGTCGGTGTCGCCGGCGCTGACCGCCGGCCCGCCGCCCCGGGCGACGCTCCACGCGAGCCGCGGCGAGGTGCTGCCGGGATCGGTCACGACGCTGGAGATCACCATCCGGGTGCTGTTCGGAAACGGGGCGATGATCTGCTCCATCGCCGAGAACACGTCGGCCAGCTCGGGATCGGTGATGGCGGTCAACTGCGCCACCAGGTCGCCGCCGATATGGACCGAGCGCGACACCTTGCGGTCGAGCAGCAGGGCGTCGCCCAGCTCGATCGAGCCCAGGAAGACCAGCAGCATGATCGGCACGACGAAGGCGAACTCGATCGAGGCCACGCCGCGCCGGCAGGCCCGCAGCCGCCACCAGCGCCGATACCAGCGAATGCCGCTTATCCACATCCCGCTCACCGTCGGTTCCGTCAGCCGCTGGTCAGATCGCCGAAGGGCTCGTTCATGAACACGGACGTGGAAACGAGCTGCCGGCTGTTGCTGGCGCCGTCGCCGAGCAGGTGGCCGACCATCGGCGTCATGAAGTTCCAGCGATAGACCACCCGTACCAGGACCACGTCACCCGGCCCGCCGGGCAGGAACTGGTTTTCGTTCTCTTCCTCGTCGCCACCGACGAAGTCCGGATAGGCGATGTCGCCGAAATTGTCGTAGCGGCGCACGTCGATCACCGCGTCGCCGCATTTGATCAGGCCCGACAGGCCGTCGCAGAGCAGCGACGAGAAGGTGCCGGCGGGATCGCCGGACGACTGCACGACGCCGGTGCGAATCTGGCGCGCCGCCTCGCCGACCTGACCCTCGAGGGTGGCGGCGGCGAAAAACATGGTCGAAACCTCGAAGATACCGAACGACAGCACGAAGAACGGCGGCAGCACCAGGGCCGCTTCCAGCGCGGTAATGCCGCGCCGGCACCGGGCGAGCGCCGTCGCCGCCCGAGGCAGCGTTTTCATCACGCCCCGCGACACGGCTCTATCTCTCCAAGAACTTCGCGACAGATGCCGGCCGGGCCTGTAATCGTTGCCGGTTCAATAGATTGCTCTCTTGAATAAACCATACAACACCCATAAATATAAATTCTGGATAGTACTAAAAACTCAAAATATTAATGAGATATAAATTCAGTCATTATTTTATTTTCTTAAAATCATAATGAATAATTACATCTATTTTGAATAGTGATATTTTCTGTAATAGTCAAAATATTCTCATTGTGAGATTTATTATTTTGATTGTTTTGATTTCTCAAAATAATAGATTCGGCAACATAAAATTTTTCTTCCAAAATGAAAGAATCTGACTCTTTGATCTCAAAATTCCCGAATAAAAAGATTCCATCAGAGAAATCTAATTTTCTCAAATAGGAAGATTACACGGCCAGGATGGACCCTCAGGAATCAATCCGCCTTTCTCGCCACCACCACGGTCCGCGCCGCCCGCAGGCGCCTGCCCGCGACGCCGCGGGCGAGTACCTGCGCGCGACCCTTCGGGCGGCGCCGGTGGTATCAGGGCTTGCGGAAAACGACGCCGGCCAGCCAGCCGGCGAACAGCGCCATCAGGATCGCCAGAACGCCATAAATGGCGGCGTGGCGGTGGGCGAATTCGAAGACCCGGGCGCCGATGCCGATCTTGCTGACGACGAGCGGCGTGGTCTGGGCGCTTCTGACCTCGCCGTCGCGGATCAGATAGACCGTGACGGTATAGGTGCCGGTCGGCACGTTCGACGGCAGATGGACGTCGGTCCGGAACAGCCGCGGCGCGACGAAGCGCACCTTGCCGAGACGGTCGTGGAAGACGCCGAGGCGCTGCTTGTTGCGGATCAGGGCATCGCGGAACGACGCCGTCACGGCCGCCGGCGCCACCTCGCCGGGATTGAAGCGCAGGTGGTTCAGGCCGATCTCATGCCGCGCCAGCAGCGGCGGGTCGGCGATGTCGCGCAGCGGCCGGCTGGAGGCGACGCTGTAGAAGGCGGGGATCTCGGAGAACGGGAACTCCTGGCGATTGACCCAGATCCCGGCCACGCGCTCCTTGCGCCGGACGATATCGCGCTGGTCCGGGCCGCGCACCACGACGACGACGTCGCCCTCGCCGTCGGTGGCGCCGAACAGCAGCAGGTCGGTGCCGACGAAGCCCGTGGTCACGGCGACCAGGTGCCGGGAGAGATCGGCGACCAGGGCCTGCGCGCGGGCCTCGCCGCCGGCCTGCCAGAGGCAGCAGACGCAGCCGATCGCGAAGCCCAGCCGCCGCATCATTCCGACACCAGATAGCCGAGGGAATAGAGATCGTCCGGCGTCGCGACCAGGTCATAGGCCAGCTTGCCGCAGACGGCCAGCACCATGAGCGCCAGCAGGCTGCGCAACTGCTCGCCATGCAGGCGCGCGCCGGCGCGGCTGCCGAACTGCGCGCCGATCACGCCGCCCGTCAGCAGCAGCAGCGCCAGGACCACGTCGACCGTCTGGTTCTGCCAGGCCTGCAGAAAGGTGACGTTCGCCGTCACGAAGATGATCTGGAACAGCGAGGTGCCGACCACCACCGAGGTCGGCATGCCGAGCAGGTAGATCATCGCCGGCACCATGATGAAGCCGCCGCCGACGCCCATGATCGCCGCCAGCACGCCGACGAAGATGCCGACCGCCAGCGGCAGCAGCGCGCTGATATAGAGCTTGGACTTGCGAAACCGCATCTTGAACGGCAGGCCGTGCAGCCAGTTGTGCTGATGCAGCTTGACGCGCCGGCCGGTCGGCTTGCGGCGGCGCTGCATGGCGCGCAGGCTCTCGATCAGCATCAGGATGCCGATGATGCCGAGAAACACGACATAGGAGAGCGAGATCACCAGGTCGATCTGGCCGGCGCCGCGCAGGATGCTGAACAGCCAGACGCCGAGCGACGAGCCGATGAAGCCGCCGACCAGCAGCACCATGCCCATCTTGAAGTCGACATTGCCCCGCCGCCAATGCGCCAGGGCGCCGGAGACCGAGGAGGCGACGATCTGGTTCGCCTCGGTGGCGACGGCGACCGCCGGCGGCACGCCGATGAAGATCAGCAGCGGCGTCATCAGGAAGCCGCCGCCGACACCGAACAGCCCGGACAGGAAACCGACCGCGCCGCCGAGCCCCAACAGCAGGAAAACGTTGAGCGAGATTTCGGCGATCGGAAGGTAAATCTGCATCGAAGACCCGATGCCCGGTCTACACTGTTTTACGTCTGGCGACGTCCACGACGTGTCGAGCGTGCGTCAAGATTGGTGTCAACTGCGCGAAAGCGCGCGCCACAATATCGCCATTCGCGGCCAGGCACCACCCGCATTATGGCCAATAGCCATGCGTTCGGCGCGCGGCAGGTTCGCGCGGGGCCGGTTCAGGGGCGGTCAGAGTGGATCCCGATGCCGTTCTAGGACGCCGTTTCGGCGACGGCGGACCGCCCGTCGACGGTCGCGGTCCGGCCCGGGCGGCAGAGGATGTGGTGCAGCGATTCCAGCAGCTCCCGCGCCTCCCTGCTGGCCACCGAGTAATAGATGTTCTGCGCCGCGCGGCGCGTGTCGACCAAACCGTCCCGGCGGAGCCGGGCCAGATGCTGCGACAACGCCGACTGGCTGATGCCGATCAGAGCTTCCAGCTCGCTGACCGACCTTTCGTTTTCGACCAGATAACACAGCACCGTCAGGCGGCGCTCGTTCCCCATCGCCTTGAGCAGCGTGCTCGCCCGTCTGGCGCTCTCACGCAGCTCGACGGCCTTCTCATCCACCGACAACAACCGATCCCCCAACGTCCCCAAGTCCACAGCCCATATCCCAGAAGGTCGCGGCGACCGGAGCGGCCACAGCAATGTCTAATGAGAAGTAGGTCCCGGACCGGCTCTGTCCAGACGTCATCGATAAGGAAAGTCGGATTTTTTCGGTCAGCCGATCCGGCCCAGGACGGGGAAGGCCTCGATCAGCCAGAAGCCGAGCAACTCGAAGGAGTTGAAGAGGAACAGCACGCCCGTCACCACCAGCAGGCCGCCGACGCCCTTCTCCACCGTCGGCATGTGCCGGCGGAAGCGCCGGGCCCAGCGCATGAACGGCCGGGCGGCGAGCGCGGCGACGATGAAGGGAATGCCGAGACCGACGGCATAGGCCGTCAGCAGCGACGTCCCGAAGGTGACCGATTCCGACTGCGCCGCGACGGCGAGGATGGTCGCGAGGACCGGACCGATGCACGGCGTCCAGCCGAACGCGAACGCGAGGCCGATGACGAAGGCGCCGAGCAGCCCGGCCGGCCGGCCGCGCGCGTGGAACCGGGCCTCGAAATTGAGGAAGCCGATCCGGAACAGGCCCATGAAGTGCAAGCCGAACAGGATGATCACGACGCCGGCGATCTTGCCCAGCACCAGCTTGTGCGACAGCAGCAGCCCGCTGATGGCCGAGGCGGAGGCGCCGAGCGAGATGAAGACGACGCTGAAGCCGCAGACAAAGGCGACGGCCGCCATCACGATCCGGCCGCCGGGCCGGGCCGCCGCCGCCTCCCCCAGCGCCTCGTCGGTCAACTGCTCCAGCGAGACGCCGCCGAGATAGCAGAGATAGGCCGGCACCAGCGGCAGCACGCAGGGCGACAGGAAGCTGAGCATGCCGGCGCCCACCGCGCCGATATAGGAAACGTCGAAACCACCCATCCGACCGGCCTGACAGAACCTTCCGGGATCATGAAACATTTGCTTGAACGCGGCCTTGCCGGCCCGCTCCCCACCCGTCCCTAACATCGCCGGCAACGGGGTGAAAGACAACGCCGCATCACGTTATATTGACGGAACCCGACCCGTGAACGGAACCGGAACCATCCATGGCGGCGCGAACGCTCGACGCGACCGGCCTGACCTGCCCGCTGCCCGTGCTGCGGGCCCGGAAGGCCCTGACGGAGCTGGCCGGCGGCGAGCGCCTGACGGTGCTGGCCACCGATCCGGCGGCCGTCAACGACTTCCATGCCTTCTGCGACGCCGCCGGCCACCGCCTCGTCGACTGGCGGCGGCAGGACGCGGTTCTGACCTTCGTCATCGAGAAGGCCGGTTGACGCCACCCGGCTTCGCGCGGTCCGGGCTTTCTGCTAAAACGACCGCGCGGAACAGTATAAGGGAGGCGGCGTTGGCCGAAGTTCGCGTGAAGTCCGAGATAACCGGCAAGGTCTGGATGATCGAAGCCAAGGCCGGCGACAAGGTGGCCGAGGACGATCCGATCGTCGTGCTGGAGAGCATGAAGATGGAAATCCCGGTCGGCGCCCCCGTCGACGGCACGGTGCGGGAGATCCTGGTCGCCGAGGGCGACACGGTCCAGGAAGGCGACGAGGTCGCCGTGATGGACGGCTGAGGGACCGCGCGAGCGGCGGTGGCACCATGCGGGACGTCTACATCATCGGCACTCACGCGACGCCGTTCCGGAAATATCCGGACAAGAGCTTCAAGGACCTGGCGCGCGAGACCTATCTCGGCGTGCTGGCGGACGCCGGCCTGGCGAACGGCGACGACATCGAGCTGGCCTGGTTCGGCAATTGCGGCATGGGCACGTGGGGCCAGCCGAACGTGCGCGGCCAGGTCTGCTTCACGCCGCTGGTGCGCGACGGCCTGTTCCCCGAGCGCGTGCCGATGACCAATGTCGAGGGCGCCTGCGCCACCGCCTCGATGGCGCTGCACGGCGCCTGGAAGGATATCCTGAGCGGCCAGACCGAGGTTTCGCTGGCCGTCGGCGTGGAGAAGACCTTCGTTCCCGACGCGCCGGAAAAGACCTTCGCGCTGTTCGCCGGCGGCATCGACCAGCTCGATCCGCGGGAATGGCTGGACCACTACGCGGCCGCCGGCGAGACGGCCGGCAAGCCGTTCGAGACCGGTCCGGGCCGCACGGTGTTCATGGACACCTATGCCATGCAGGCCTGCCACCACATGAAGCGCCATGGCACGACGCAGCGGCAGATCGCCGTCGGCGCGGCCAAGAACCACAACAACGGGGCCATGAACCCGGACGCCCAGTACCGCTTCGAGATGACGGTCGAGGACGTGCTGGCCGACCGCGAGGTGAGCTATCCGCTGACCCGCGCCATGTGCGCGCCGGTCGGCGACGGCGCCGCCGCGGCGCTGGTCTGCTCGGCCGACTATCTGGCCGGCCAGCCGGCCGCCGTGCGCGACCGCGCGGTCAGGCTGACGGCGAGCGCGATCGCCGGCGGCAAGTACCGCGACCTGGACGAGCCCAGCCTGACCCGGCCGGCGGCGCGGAAGGCCTACGCCATGGCCGGGCTGGGCCCGGACGACATCGACGTCGCCGAGGTGCACGACGCCACCTCGTTCTGCGAGGTCTATCAGGTCGAGATGCTGGGCTTCTGCGCCGACGGCGACGGCGGCCGGTTCGTCGAGGCCGGCAACACCATGCTGGACGGCTGCATCCCGATCAACACCTCGGGCGGCCTGGTCTCGAAGGGCCATCCGGTCGGCGCCACCGGCCTGTCGATGATCCACGAGCTGACCCGGCAGCTTCGCGGCGAGGCCGGCCCGCGGCAGGTAAGCGGCGCGCGGCGGGCGCTGGCCGAGAATGGCGGCGGCGTCATCGGCTTCGAGGAGGCGGCGGTCTGCATCTCGATCCTGGAACGCGCCGACTGACGGTGAATTCATCTGAAAAACGGTTCACCACAAAGGCGCGAAGGCGCAAAGGACAAACCTGTTTTTCGGCGCTTCGCGCCAATTGACTTCCCTTATCTTTGCGTCTTCGTGTCTTCGTGGTGATCCCCCTTCTTTCCGGTTGGCAGGCCGGTGTATTGACCACAGAGGCACCGAGGCACAGAGAACAAACGGGTGATGGCGCTTCGCGCCAACCAGCTCCATTTTGTTCTCTGTGCCTCGGTGCCTCTGTGGTGATCTCACCTTTCCCAGCCGAGTAGCGGCAAGGCAGCGGATTTCACCGCCAAGACGCCAAGGCACCAAGATCACGCCGCCGTTGCCTGTCCCTTGGTGTCTTGGCGCCTTGGCGGTGAATTGGACGGCGCTGACCCCTCAGAGCCCGACCCGAAAAGACGCCAATGAGATCGATATTTCGGCGCACGGCCACCCCACTTGGTCATTGCCGGACTTGATCCGGCCTCGGTCCTGGATCACCGGGTCAAGCCCGGTGCTGACGAAAAAGGCGTGGTTAACGAATTGAAATCAAACGCTTGGTTTCGAGTCAGGCTCTCAGGTCAGCGGGGAGAGCCGGGGCGACGGTGCCGCTTTTTCGGCGGTGATGACCTGGAACGTGCGCAGCCGCCGCGGCAGGACCGCGAACAGGACCCGCGCCAGCGCGCCCTTCCGGCCGCGCGGATAGTGATAATGGTGAAAGCCGGTCTCCGTGACGCGGAAGCCGGCATGCCGCAGAAAGCGCCGGATCTCGTCCGGCGCGTATTCGCGCACATGCCCCATGTGGCCGAGCCGGCGGAGCTGCGAAAACGCCGCCACCGGATCGTTGGTGCCGTGCCCCAGCACGAAGCGGGCGATGTTCTGCAGGGAATAGAGGTTGGGCGTCGTCAGCAGCAGCCGGCCGCCCGGCCGCATCACACGGTTGACCTCGGACAGCGCGAATTGGGGATCGACGCGCAGATGCTCGAACACCTCGGCGAAGACCACGCAGTCGAAGCGGTCGGCGTCGAAGGGCAGCGGCGCGCGCTCGATGTCGCAGCGCTCGACCCTGAGCGCGTAGCGCTCGATCAGCGCCGGCGTCCGTTCCGGCGCGATGTCGACGCCGATCACGGAAAAGCCGGCGAGCGTCAGCGCCGCGGTCAGATGGCAGGGCAGCGACCCGACCTCCAGGATATCGCCGTCGCGGTGCAGCCGCCGCACGCGTTCGAGGTCGTGTTCGTAGCGGCGGCGGTGGGTGGCGAAATCGGTCCGGTGCCAGACCGCCGCCGGACCGTCGATGGCCGCGACCGTGCGGGCCAGGTCGTCGAATTCGGAAGCCATGGTGGCGTTTCTACGGCATCACCGCGGCATCCGGAACGTCAGTCGCCGCCGACGACGGCGACGCCGTATTCCAGGCCCGCGTCCTCGAGCCAGCGCCAGGCGTATTCGGCGAAGCTGCGGTGCACGTAGATGTCGTAGGCCGGTCCCGTTTCCGGGTCGCCGGCAAGCGCGTGCAGCAGCATGTGGGCGCGGGCGAGGTTGGACTGGGCGCATTGGCCCGGGCCGAACACGGCGGGATGCAAGTCGAGGCTGCAGCCCTTGGCCAGGACGTCGCCGGCATGCCGGCCGCCGAGGCCGATCACCGTCCGGCTTTCGCTGACATTGGTCACCGCGTGGTGGCAGCCGGACAGCGTCTGGCGCAGCACGCTGGCCATGCCCGGTCCGTCGCCGGGCGTGACCACGAGCCATTCGCTCGGCCCCAGCCACAGCGCGACCACCTCGCCGTGGCGCGCGGTGGTGTTGGGCGCCAGCGGCAGGTCGAAGCCCATGCCGTCGCGGAAGGCCGCCAGGAACGCCGCATCGTCGCCCTCGCCGCGCACCGCGACCTGGCCGCGGAAGGGACGTTCACAGAGCCGCACGCCGGCCTCGGCCGTGCCCTCGCCAACCCGCGCGGCGATGTTGAGCGCGGCGAGACCGCTCTGCCGGCGCCAGTCGTCAGCCACGCGCCCGCGCCCCCTCGGCGTCGAAGAAACGCGGCGGCGCGATCCTGGCCGGCACGGTCTTGTCATCGAAGAACAGATGCACGCGCTCGCCATGCCGGTCGCCACCACCGGCAACCAGCGCAAGCGCGATCGAGCGGCCGACATTGGGGCTGTGATAGCTGGACGTCACGTGCCCCAGCATCTTCTCCGGCGGCCTGGGATCGGCCGTGCCGATGACCTGGGCGCCCTCGGGCACGACCAGGCCTGGGTCCTCGGTCAGCAGGCCGACGAGCTGCTTGCGGCCGGGCCGGGCCGTGTCGGAGCGCGACAGCGAGCGCTTGCCGATGAAGTCCTTCTTGCGGCTGACCATGGCGTCCATGCCGAGGTCGACCGGCGTCACCGTGCCGTCGGTCTCCTGGCCGACGATGATGAAGCCGGCCTCGGCCCGCAGCACGTGCATGGCCTCGGTGCCGTAGGGCGTGATGGCGTATTTCTCGCCCGCCGTCATCAGGGCCTGCCAGAGCGCCAGGCCGTAGCTCGCCGGCACGTTGATCTCGTAGGACAGCTCGCCGGAGAAGCTGATGCGGAACACGCGGGCCGGGATGCCGGCGACCCGGCCCATGCGCAGGCTCATGAAGGGGAAGGCGTCGTTGTCGAGCTCGATGCCCTCGCTCAGCTCGGCCAGCAGCGCGCGCGCGTTCGGCCCGCCGACGGCGGCGACGGCCCACTGCTCGGTGACCGAGTTGCAGTAGACCTTGAGCTTGGGCCATTCGGTCTGCAGCCAGTTCTCGAGCCAGCCCAGCACGGCCGCGGCATTGCCGGTGGTGGTGGTCATGTGGAAATGCTGCTCGGCGAGGCGCGTGGTGACGCCGTCGTCGAAGACCATGCCGTCCTCGTGCAGCATCAGGCCGTAGCGGCAGCGGCCAACGCCCAGCTTCGACCAGCCGTTGATGTAGATGCGGTTCAGGAACTCGGCCGCGTCGGGACCCTGGATGTCGATCTTGCCCAGCGTCGTCGCGTCGAGAACGCCGAGGCTGTGGCGCGCCGCCTGGCACTCGCGCGCGACCGCGGCAGGCATGTCCTCCGCGCCGCGCGCGTAATAGCGCGGCCGCAGCCATTGGCCGACGGGCTCGAACACGGCGCCGTTCGCCGCGTGCCAGGCATGCATCGGCGTCTTGCGCTCGGGATCGAGGAAGTTGCCGTGATCGCGGCCGGCGAAGACGCCGAACGCCGCCGGCGTGTAGGGCGGCCGGAAGGTGGTGGTGCCGACGGCCTCGATATCGACGCCCAGCGTGCCAGCGACGATGGCGAGCGCGTTGACGTTCGAGGTCTTGCCCTGGTCCGTGCCCATGCCGGTCGTGGTGTAGCGCTTCACATGCTCGATCGAGCGGTAGCCTTCACGCGCCGCCAGATTGAGATCGGCCGCCGTGACATCGTTCTGAAAATCGACGAAGTGCTTGGCGCCCCGCCCCAGCGCCGCCTTGCCCGGCACCAGCCAGAGCGGCCGCAGGGGCGCCGGCGCCGGCGGCACCGCGACGGCGGGGAGGTCCGGCATCGGGTCGCCGCCGGCGGCGCCGGCGTCGGCGGGCGCC
>JANQKO010000202.1 GCA_028281075.1 Alphaproteobacteria bacterium
CCCAGGTCCAGGCGACCGGCGGCGTCGTCCAGCCGCTGCGCCGCCATGGCCAGCAGGTCGCCGGCCCGCGGCAGGCCGCGCGCCAGGCCCTCGAGATGCCGGCGGCGCTCGACGACGGGGCGCCGCGCCGCGGCGCCCGCCCGCCGCTCCAGGTCCCGCGCCTGCGCCATCAGCTCGGTCCGCACCGGCACGGCGATCTCGGCCGCCGCCGTCGGCGTCGGCGCGCGCCGGTCGCTGATGAAATCGATCAGCGTGGTGTCGGTCTCGTGGCCGACGGCCGAGATCAGCGGAATCTCGCTCGCCGCCGCGGCGCGCACCACGGCCTCCTCGTTGAAGGCCCAGAGATCCTCGATCGAGCCGCCGCCACGGGCGACGATCAGCAGGTCCGGCCGGGCCACGGTGCCGTCCGCCGGCAGCGCGTTGAAGCCCTCGATCGCGGCGGCGATCTGCCCGGCCGCGCCCTCGCCCTGGACCAGCACCGGCCAGACCAGGACATGGCTGGGGAAACGGTCGCGCAGGCGGTGCAGGATGTCGCGGATCACCGCGCCGGTGGGCGAGGTGACGACGCCGATCACCCACGGCAGGAACGGCAGCGCGCGCTTGCGGTCGTCGTCGAACAGGCCCTCGGCGGCGAGCTTCTTGCGCCGCTCCTCCAGCAGCGCCATCAGCGCGCCGACGCCGGCCGGCGCCATGCGTTCGATGACGATCTGGTAGCGCGAGCGCGCGGGATAGGTGGTCAGACGCCCGGTGCAGACCACTTCCAGGCCGTCCTCGGGCTTGAAGCGCAGGCCGTTCGCGGTGCCGCGCCAGCAGACGCCGTCGATCACCGCCTTGTCGTCCTTCAGCGACAGGTAGAGATGGCCCGAGGCGGCGCGCTTGAAGCCGGAGATCTCGCCGCGCAGGCGGACATAGCCGAAGCGGTCCTCGACCGCCCGCTTCAGCGCGAACGACAGCTCGGCCACCGTGTATTCCGGCAGGTTCGGCGCCGCGCCGGCGGCCTCCGTGGGCGACTCGCTCATCGCCTATGTGTGCGCCAGATCGGGCTGTGATACAAGGGGGCGACGGGCGGATCGGAGGGCGGACACGGAGCCATGAACATCCTGGTGGTCGGCGGCGGCGGCCGCGAGCACGCACTGTGCTGGGCGCTGGCGGCATCGCCGCTGGCGGACGCGCTGTTCTGCGCGCCCGGCAACGGCGGCATCGCCGAGGTCGCGACCTGCATCGACATCGACGTGATGGATTTCGACGGGCTGCTGGGCTTCTGCCGCTCGGAGGAGATCGATTTCGTCGTCGTCGGGCCCGAGGCGCCGCTGGTGGCGGGCCTGGTCGATGCGCTGGAAGCCGCCGGCATCAAGGCCTTCGGGCCGACCGCGGCGGCGGCCGTGCTGGAAGGCTCCAAGGCCTTCACCAAGGACCTCTGCGCGCGCGCCGGGATTCCGACCGCGGCCTACGAACGCTTCTCGGACGCCGGCGCCGCCAAGGCGCATATCACGGCCGCGGGCGCGCCGATCGTGGTCAAGGCCGATGGTCTCGCCGCCGGCAAGGGCGCCATCGTCTGCGAGACCGTCGCCGACGGGCATGCCGCCGTCGACGAGATCCTGGGCGGGCGCTTCGGCGCGGCCGGGGCCGAGATCGTGGTCGAGGCGTTTCTGGAGGGCGAGGAAGCCAGCTTCTTCGCGCTCTGCGACGGCCGGAACGCGCTGCCGCTGGCGACGGCCCAGGACCACAAGCGGGCCGGCGACGGCGATACCGGGCCGAACACCGGCGGCATGGGCGCCTACTCGCCGGCGCCGGTGATGACGGCGGACCTGGGCGAGACGGTGATGCGGCGGATCATCCGGCCGACGCTGGAAGCCATGGCCGCCGACGGCCGGCCCTATACGGGCGTCCTCTATGCCGGGCTGATGATCACCGCGGACGGCCCGCAGCTCATCGAATACAACGTGCGCTTCGGCGATCCGGAATGCCAGGCGCTGCTGCCGCGGCTGATGTCGGACCTGCTGCCGGCGCTGATCGCGGCGCGCGACGGCGTGCTCGACCGCTTCGACCTGCGCTGGTACCCGGAAACGGCGCTGACCGTGGTGATGGCCGCGCGCGGCTATCCCGGCGCCTACGAGACCGGCGGCGAGATCGGCAACCTGGGCGCCGCGGGCGAATTGCCCGACATCACCATCTTCCATGCCGGCACCCGCGCCGACGGCGGCCGCATCCACGCCAGCGGCGGCCGGGTGCTGGGCGTGACGGCGCTGGGCCGGGACGTGGCCGAGGCCCGGACACGCGCCTACGAGGCCGTCGACGTGATCGACTGGCCCGGCGGCTTCTGCCGCCGCGACATCGGCTGGCGGGCCATTGAGCGGGACGGCTGATCCGCTAACATGCAGCAACGACAATCACCAGCGTTCCGGGGGACAGTGCGGCCATCATGAGCAGCGATCAGCATCAATTCACGGGCACCCAGCCGGTGCGCGAGCAGCACCGGTTCGACGCGGCGGCGCTGCGGCGCTACATGGCCGACCATGTCGCGGGCTTCAGCGGCGACCTCACCGTCGAGCAGTTCCGCGGCGGCCAGTCGAACCCGACCTATAAGCTCACGGCGGGCGGCAAGTCTTATGTGCTACGCCGCAAGCCGCCGGGCAAGCTGCTGCCCTCGGCGCACGCGGTCGACCGCGAGTACCGGGTGATCAGCGCGCTCTACGACACCGATGTGCCGGTGGCGAAGACCTATGCGCTCTGCGAGGATGAGGATGTCATCGGCACCGCCTTCTACATCATGGACTGCGTCGAGGGCCGGGTGTTCTGGGACCCGACGTTGCGGGACCTGCCGAAGGATGCGCGGGCGGCGATCTACGACGGCATGAACAGGGCTTTCGCCGACCTGCACAAGGTCGACTACATGGCCGTCGGCCTCGACGGCTTCGGCAAGGCGGGCCAGTACCGCGAGCGCCAGATCTCGCGCTGGACCAAGCAGTACCGGGCCTCCGAAACCGAGCCGATCCCGGCCATGGAGCGGCTGATCGAATGGCTGCCCGAGCACATCCCGCCGGGCGACGAGGTCTCGATCGTGCACGGCGACTACCGGCTCGACAACATGATCTTCCACCCCACCGAGCCGCGGGTGCTGGCGATCCTGGACTGGGAGCTGTCGACGCTCGGCCACCCGGTCGGCGACTTCACCTATAACCTGCTCGCCTGGCGCCTGGGCGGCAACCTGTTCCGCGGCTTCGCCGGCGAGGATCTGGGCGCGCTCGGCCTGCCCACGGAAGCCGAATACACGGACGCCTATTGCCGCCGCACCGGCCGCGACGGCATTGAGCATCTGGACTGGTATCTCGCCTACAACATGTTCCGCCTCGCGGCGATCCTGCAAGGCATCATGAAGCGCTACCTCGACGGCACGGCGTCGAACGAGCACGCCCTGACGCAGGGCAAGCGCGCCATCCCCATGGCCGAGGCGGCCTGGGCGCAGGTGGAGGCGATCGCCTAGTATCTACTATCGCGAATGACTGATTCGTGTCGTCTTGATCAATACCAAAGTCGACCAAAAACGCTTCCCAAAGACGGCGGATTAGTCATTCGTGATTCCAGGTATTAGTTGCGCTCACGGCAGCCGGTCTGACGACCGGCGCCTGCGCGGGCGCGCCGAACGGTCGGCGGGCCGCGGTCGCGGCCAGGGGTGCCGAGGCAGGTGGTCGCACTGCCGGAGGGTCGCACTGCCGGAGGGTCGCACTGCCGGAGGGTCGCACTGCCGGAGGGTCGCACTGCCGGAGGGTCGCACTGCCGG
>JANQKO010000238.1 GCA_028281075.1 Alphaproteobacteria bacterium
AGTTGCTGAACAACCACATGGTGCTGCACAGCCGCACCGGTTTCGAGGACTGGCCGGAACCGGCGCGCAAGCGGCGCCTGCTGCGGCTCTGGCTGAACCTCGACCGGGGGCGCGCGCTGGCGCCGGCGTTCGCCGACCGGCTGAATACCGGTCCGCGCGGCGGCGTCATGGCGCGGGCGGCGGACGGGACCTGAACCCGGAATTGCCGGCGCAAACTCCGGCTGCGGCCGATCGTCCCGTCTTGCGATACTGGCGCCCGTGACCGGCGGGAATTATCTATAAGGCGCCGTCGTCGGCGAACGCATCGGTGGGGCACGTGCGATACTGGAAAGTCGGGGTCGTGTTTCTGATCGCCGCCGCGGTCGTGGCGGGCGGCGCCTGGCATTTCCTGCTCGGCGCCCGCACGGTGATCGTCACCACGCCGACGCGGGGGCCGGCGGTGCAGGCGGTCTACGCGACCGGAACCGTCGAGGCCAGGAAGATGGCCGGCATCGGCCCGGAAGTCACCGGCCGCATCGTCGCGATCCCGGTCGCCGAGGGTGACGCGGTGACGGCCGGCGACGTGCTGCTGCGGCTGGACGAGCGCGAGGCGCAGGCCCGCGTCGACGAGCTGGAAGCCAAGAGCCGCTATCTCGAGACCGACCTGGAACGCGCCCGCAACCTGTTCGCGCGCGGCCATGTCAGCGCCAATACCCGGGACCTGGCGCAGAGCGAGTTCGATGCGGCGCGGGCGGCGCTGGCGGTGGCGCGCGAGAAGCTGCGCGAGCACAGGCTGCGGGCGCCGTTCGACGGCCAGGTGATCCGCAAGGATGGCGAGCTGGGCGAGGTCGTCGACAAGGGCGACGTGCTGATCTGGATCGGCTGCTGCGCGCCGCTGAGGATCGAGGCCGAGGTCGACGAGGAGGATATCCCGATGGTGGCGCTGGGCCAGGTCGCGCTGATCCGGTCGGATGCCTGGCCGGAACGGGTGTTCGAGGGCCGGGTCGACGAGATCACGCCGAAGGGCGATCCGGTGGCGCGGAACTACCGGGTGCATATCGGCCTGCCGCCGGAATCGCCGCTGATGATCGGCATGACGTCCGAGGTGAACATCGTCGTGGCCCGGCACGAGAACGCGCTGCTGGTGCCGCTCGACGCGCTGGACGGCAAGCATGTCTGGGTCGTCGAGGACGCGCGTCTCGCCCGGCGCGCCGTGCGCCTGGGCATCGTCGGCACGGACGCGGCCGAGATCACGGACGGGCTGGCGGACGACGCGCTGGTGCTGCTGAACCCGCCTGAGCGGCTGACCGACGGCGCGCGCGTGCGCACGCGCATGGCGGTGACCGAGTGACGGCGGTGGAGCGCTAGCGCCATGGCGATCGATTTCTCCATCGCGCTCACGCACCTGCGCAACCGGCGGCGGCAGACCGCGGTGTCGGTGATGGGCGTGGCGCTGGGCGTGGGGTTCTTCGTCGCGGTGTCGTCGCTGATGCGCGGTTCGGAGCGGGACTTCATCGAGAAGCTGGTGGACTCGGCGCCGCACATCACCGTGAAGGACGAATACCGCCAGCCGCCGCTGCAGCCGGTCGAGCGGCTGTACGGGGCCGGCGCAGTGTCGCTGCGCAGCCTGAAGCCGCGCGACGAGGTGCGCGGCATCCGCAACTACAAGGCCAAGCTGGAGGTCTTGAGCCGGCTCGACGGCGTCGCGGTGGCGCCGGCGCTGCTGGGCCAGGTGATCCTGCGCTACGGCGCCAAGGACATGTCGGCGACGCTGAACGGCATCGAGCCGGCCCGCGAACGGCTGGTGACGCAGCTCGTCGACGACATGATCGTCGGCGCGCTCGACGACCTGGAGACCACCGCGAACGGCATCATCATCGGCCGGTCGCTGGCGGGCAAGCTGAAAGCCGGCGTCGGCGACAACATCTCGGTGATCTCGACCGCCGGCGTGGTGCGCAAGATGAAGGTCGTCGGCCTGTTCAGCACCGGTGTCGTCGCCATCGACGAGGGCACGGTCTACGCGCTGATCAAGAAGGCGCAGGTGCTGCTGGACCGGCCGCAGACGGCGAACCGGCTGCGGCTGCGGCTGGCCGAACCGAACGGCGCGCTGGCGCTGGCGGCCGACATCGAGGCCCGCGTCGGCTATCTGGCCGAGTCCTGGCAGGAGGCGAACGAGGACGTGCTGAGCGTGCTGGTGATCCGCAACGCCATCATGTACTCGATCGTCGGCGCCATCCTGGTGGTGGCGAGCTTCGGCATCTTCAACATCATCTCGACCGTGGTGCTGGAGAAGACCCGCGACATCGCGATCCTGAAATCCATGGGCTTCAACGCCGGCGACATCCGGCGCATCTTCCTGATCGAGGGCGTGCTGGTCGGCATTGCCGGCAGCGTCCTGGGCTGGGTCATCGGCTACGGCATGCTGGCCGGGCTGGCGACGATCCAGTTCAAGCCGCCCGGCTTCACCGAGGAGCAGGGCTTTCCGCTCTATGAGGGCGTCGACCAGTATCTGATCGCCGGCGGCTTCGCCCTGCTGTCGGCGACGCTGGCGGCCTACCTGCCGGCCCGGCGCGCCTCGGCGCTGCGGCCGGTCGACATCCTGCGCGGCGCGGCATGACCGGCGCCGCCGTCATCGAGGCCAGAGGGGTCGGCCGGGTGCTGCCGGGTCCGGTGCCGGTGACGCTGGTGCGGGACATCGACATGACCGTGCGCGAGGCCGAGTTCGTCGCGGTGACCGGCCCGTCGGGCTCCGGCAAGTCGTCGCTCCTGTACCTGCTCGGCCTGCTGGACCATCCGACCTCGGGCCGCATCCTGCTCGACGGCGAGGACACGACGGCGCTGGACGAGCGGGGCCTGGCCGATACGCGGCTGCGCAAGATCGGCTTCGTCTTCCAGTTCCATTTCCTGCTGCCGGAGTTCACGGTGCTGGGCAACGTGATGGTGCCGATGCGACGGCTCGGCCGGCTGTCCGAGACGGCCATGCGCGAACGGGCCGAGGGGCTGCTGGCCGATTTCGGGCTCGCCGACCAGATGACGAAGCGTCCCGACCAGGTCTCGGGCGGCCAGCGCCAGCGCGTCGCCATCGCTCGGGCGCTGGCCAACCGGCCGCGCGTCATCCTCTGCGACGAGCCGACCGGCAATCTGGACACGCACAGCTCGGCCAACGTGTTCGAGATCTTCGCCGGCCTGGTGCACGCGCAGGGGGCGACCATCGTCGCCGTCACCCACGATCTCGATTTCGCCGCCGGCACCGACCGGCGCATCCACCTGGTCGACGGCCGCATCGTCGAGGACGGCCCGAACCGGGGCGCGCCGGCGGCGGCCGGTACCGTGGCCGCGTCATGAACGCCATTACCTCCCTGTTCGGCGTCCGCGGTCGCTGAATCGGCTATCCTGGCGCCCATGTCCGATCCGACACATCAGGTGATCGCCGACAACGAGATCAAGCGGTTGACGCTGCGCTTCCGCGATCCCGTCAAGGAGGCGCGCTACCGGGCGGCGACGCGGGAGCTGAACCTGCGGCAGGCCCGGCTGGCGCTGGTGGTGGCACTGGCGCTGAACCTGCCGTTCGCGGCCATGGGTCCGGTGATGTTCCAGGCCTACCAGACCGAGATCATGATCGCGCAGGGCATCGGCATGACGGCCTATACGGGCATGCTGCTGGGGCTGACCTATCTGGCGTATTTCCGCACGCGCTGGCCGCTGCTGATGGTCGCGCTGGTGCTGGGCTTCGCCGAGTTCTACGCCGCGATCAACGTCATCGGCGCCGGTCCGCCGCTGGTCGTGGCCGGGTTCATGCTGCTGCTGATGGGCGTCTATGTCCTGGTGCCGCTGATCTTCATGTACGGCGCGGTCTGCGCCGAGCTGGCGACGGTGCTCTACCTGGCCTCGATCTGGTGGGGCGGCACGCTGAGCGATGTCGAGCTGGTGGCTCTGGCGCTGCAGCTTCTCAGCGCCAACGTCATCGGCGTCGTCATGCTGTACCGGCGCGAGCTGTTCCAGCGCCGCGACTTCGCCAGCGACGAGATCATCGAGAACGAGCGGCGGCGCTACCACGAGCTCCTGACCAGCATCCTGCCGGCGAGTGTCGCCGACCGCCTGCAGCGGGGCGAGCGGGTGGTCGACGACGTCGCCGACTCGACCGTGCTGTTCGCCGACATCGTCGGCTTCACGCGCATCGCGGCGGCGCATCCGCCGGAACAGGTCCTGGGCCTGCTCGACCGCGTGTTCGCCACCTTCGACCGGCTGGTCGAGAAGCACGGGCTGGAGAAGATCAAGACCATCGGCGACGCCTACATGGTGGCGGGCGGCGTGGCCCAGGCGCATGACCGGCACGACACGGCGGTGGCCGACCTGGCGCTCGACATGCGCGACATGGTCGCCGGCATGACCGCGCCGGACGGCGGCCGCCTCGGCGTCCGCATCGGCATCCATACCGGGCCGCTGATCGCCGGCGTGATCGGCGAGACCCGGTTCCTCTACGACCTCTGGGGCGACACGGTGAACACGGCGAGCCGCATGGAGGCGGCCGGCGAGGCCGGCAGCATCCAGGTCAGCGACGCCGTGCGCGCGCGCCTGGCGGACGCCTACGACTTCGCCGCCCGCGGCGACATCGAGGTCAAGGGCAAGGGCCGGATGCGGACGTGGTACCTGATCGGCCGGCGCGATGACGCCGCGGCGGCGGAGTAGGGGGCGGTCCTTCGAGACGCGGCGGTGCCGCGCCTTGGGGGCGAGGATGGTGTTTGGAATCGATGTGATGGCCGACCCTTCGAGACGCGCCCTTGCGGGCGCTCCTCAGGGTGAGGTTAGGGTTTGATATCGATGTACAGCCTCATGTTGAGGAGGTCCTGTAGGGACCGTCTCGAAACATGGGATATCGGGTGGCCGACGTC
>JANQKO010000279.1 GCA_028281075.1 Alphaproteobacteria bacterium
CGGGCGGAGCCCTGCCACCGCCGCGCCAACGCCCAACCCGGCAAAGCCATACTCGGTGATCGGCGTATCGATGACCCGCCGGGCGCTGAACTCCTCGAGCAGCCCCTGGGTCACCTTGTAGGCGCCCTGATACTCGGCGACCTCCTCGCCCATCAGCAGCACCGCCGGGTCGCGGCGCATCTCCTCGGCCATGGCGTCGCGCAGAGCCTCGCGCACGGTGAGCGACACCATGTCCGTGCCGGCCGGCACGTCGGGCTCCGGGGCCGCCGCGGCGGCCGGCGGTGGCGCGGCGGCGGGCGCCGCCGGGAGCGCGGGGGCCTCGGCCATGGGCGCCGGCGCGGGCTCGGCCGGCCCGCCGCCGTTGACGCTGAACCCGTCCAGCGCCGAGGCGTCCTCGCCGTCGGCCAGCAGCACCGCGATCGGCGCGTTCACCTGCACGCCCTCGGTGCCTTCCAGGACCAGGATCTTGCCGACGACGCCCTCGTCGATGGATTCCACTTCCATGGTCGCCTTGTCGGTCTCGATCTCGGCCAGCATGTCGCCGGACGACACGGCGTCGCCTTCCTTGACCAGCCATTTCGCCAAGGTGCCTTCGGTCATGGTCGGCGAAAGCGCCGGCATGGTGATGGTGATCGGCATTCTGTCTCCTCCCCCGAGGCGCCGTCCGGACGGCTTCGCCGCTTCAGGCGTCCACCAGCACGTCGGTATAGAGCTCGGACGGGTCCGGCTCCGGGCTGTTCTGCGCGAATTCCGCTGCCTCGGTCACCCGCGCCTTGATGTCGCGGTCGATGTCCTTCAGCACGGCTTCGTCGACGCCGCCGGTCGCCTGGATCTTCTCGCGCAGGCGGTCGATCGGGTCGCGCTCGGACCGGACCTTCTGCACCTCTTCCTTGGTGCGGTACTTGGCCGGGTCGGACATGGAATGGCCGCGATAGCGGTAGGTCTTCATTTCCAGGATCATCGGCCCGTCGCCGGCCCGGGCATGCGCCACCGCCTCGTCGCCGGCGGCCCGCACGGCGACCACGTCCATGCCGTCGACCTGCATGCCGGGAATGCCCAGGCTCTCGCCCCGCCGGTGCATCTCGGTCTGGGCCGTGGCGCGGGCCACCGAGGTGCCCATGGCGTACTGGTTGTTCTCGATGATGTAGATCACCGGCAGGCGCCAGAGCGCCGCCATGTTGAAGGATTCGTAGACCTGGCCCTGGTTGGCCGAGCCGTCGCCGAAATAGGTCAGGCTGACCCGGTCGGTCTCGTTGTACTTGTGCGCGAACGCCAGGCCGGTGCCGATCGGCACCTGGGCGCCGACGATGCCGTGGCCGCCGTAGAAGTTCTTCTCGCGGCTGAACATGTGCATCGAGCCACCCTTGCCCTTCGAATAGCCGCCGCTGCGGCCCGTGAGCTCGGCCATCACGCCTTTCGGGTCCATGCCGCAGGCCAGCATGTGGCCGTGATCGCGGTAGCTGGTGATGACCACGTCGCCGTCGTCGATCGCCGCCTGCATGCCGACCACGACCGCCTCCTGGCCGATATAGAGGTGGCAGAAGCCGCCGATCAGGCCCATGCCATACATCTGGCCCGCCTTCTCCTCGAAACGGCGGATCAGCAGCATGTCCTTGTAGTAGGTCAGGAGATCCTCGGCCGCTACGTCGGCCTCGTCGGTTCTGCGCTTGCGTCGGGTTTTCGGCATCTGTCCTTCCTAGACTGCGCCCCCGGACCGGGCTGGCCGGACGCCTGTCGGGCGTGGGATGTCGACCCCGGAAATTGGTCCACCCAAAGCATTATTAAAGGGTGAAAGTCGTTGTTCTACAATGGAATTCGCCGAATTAGCCTGATTTCGGTTAATTCGCGGATTCGTGAAGGCGCGATCGGGGGGTGGGCCGCGTCAATCCAGGCCGATGATCAACTCGTCCGGATGCGCCAGGCCGAGCACGTCGCGGACCTGCTCGTCCAGCATGTCGGGATCGATATGGTCGGGATGCAGCAACGCCACGCGGCGTTCCAGGCGCGCGCGCTCGGCCCTGACCTCGGCGGCGATAGCCTCGACCGCCGCCAGCTCCGCGGCCAGCCGGGCATGGGCCAGGACGCCCCGTTCGCCCTGGACGGCGTGATAGCCGAAATAGGCGATCACCAGCACGCACAGCAGCGGCGGCAGGGTCTGCCGCACCAGCCGGCGAATGTCGAACCAGGCATCCATGCGCGGAGAGAATCACGCGCGAATCGCCGCGTCAAGGGAAAAGCCGCCAGATTCTCAGGGGCTTATGCCGATTCGCTTTGGCCGGGTATTCGTTTCGTCGCCTTTGTCCCTAGCCGCGCAGGACATCGCGGCCGGCATAGATGGCCGCCGCGCCGAGCTGTTCCTCGATACGCAGGAGTTGGTTGTACTTCGCCAGGCGATCCGAGCGGGCGAGGCTGCCGGTCTTGATCTGCCCGCAATTGGTGGCGACCGCGAGATCGGCGATGGTCGCGTCCTCGGTCTCGCCCGAGCGATGCGACATCACCGCCGTATAGGCCGCCCGGTGGGCCGTCTCGACCGCTTCCAGGGTCTCGCTCAGCGAGCCGATCTGGTTGACCTTGACCAGGATCGAATTGGCGACGCCGCCGGCGATGCCCTGGCGCAGGCGCGCGGGATTGGTCACGAACAGGTCGTCGCCGACGAGCTGCACCTTGTCGCCGACGGCGGCCGTCAGCGCCGCCCAGCCGTCCCAGTCGTCCTCGGCCATGCCGTCCTCGATGGAGACGATGGGATAGCGGCCGACCAGGTCTTGGTAATAGCCGACCATGCCGGCGGCATCGAGCGTGCGCCCCTCGCCGGCCAGCACGTAGGCGCCGTCCTTGTGGAATTCGGTCGAAGCCGCGTCGAGTGCCAGCACGACGTCGTCGGCCGGCCTGTAGCCCGCGGCTTCGATCGCCCGCATCACGAAATCAAGGGCTTCGGTGGTGCTGTTGAGCGCCGGCGCGAAACCACCCTCGTCGCCCACGTTGGTGTTGTGGCCGGCGTCCTTCAGCTTCGCCCGCAGGGTGTGGAAGACCTCAACGCCCATGCGCAGGCCGTCGGCGAAGCGTTCGGCGCCGACCGGCAGGATCATGAATTCCTGCACGTCGATCGGGTTGTCGGCATGCGCGCCGCCGTTGCCGATGTTCATCATCGGCACCGGCAGGCCATGCGCCGCGGCGCCGCCGACATAGCGGTAGAGCGGCAGGCCGGCGTCCTGGGCCGCGGCCTTGGCGACGGCGAGGCTGATGCCGAGAATGGCGTTGGCGCCGAGCCGGCCCTTGTTGTCGCTGCCGTCGAGCGCGCACATGATGTTGTCGATGGCGATCTGGTCGTCGGCGTCCATGCCCGACAGCGCGTCGAACAGCTCGCCGTTGGCGGCCTCGACCGCGTCCTGCACGCCCTTGCCCAGATAGCGGTCGCCGCCGTCGCGGCGCTCCACCGCCTCGTAGGCCCCGGTCGAGGCGCCCGACGGCACGGCGGCGCGGCCGCTGGCCCCGCTCTCCAGCAGCACGTCGACCTCGACCGTCGGGTTGCCGCGCGAGTCGAGGATCTCCCGCGCCTGGATATCGATGATGCCGCTCATCCGTCAGCCCCTGCCTTGCCTGAAATTGCCCGCTGCGGGGCTGATAGCGCCATCGGCCCCGGCTGTCAAAGCGACCGGATGATCATCAGCACGACAAGGGCGGCGGCCAGGATCAGGAACAGCCGGCGGCCGCCGCCCAGCCGCTCGGCCAGCGCCGACATCGCGCTCCGCTTCCGCACCAGGCGGGCGTCGAGACGGCCGCGCGCGGCCGCCGCCATGGCGGCGGCGAACATGGCCTCGGCATGCGCGCGGACCTGGGTCAGCGCCTCGGGCGATGGCCGCAGGCCGAATTCGCCCGGCGGCGGACGCTCGTATTCCCGGGCCAGGATGCCGAGCACTTCGTCCAGGAAGCCGCGCACCCTGGCCCGCGCTGGCGCTTCCAGGCTCGCCGGGTCCCGTCCCTGCGCGTCGGCGATGGTCACGATCAGCCTGTTGACGTTGCCGAGGCAGGCGTCGATCACCCGGCGCGCGTAGCCAAAGGTGTAGTGATCGGGGCTCCGCTCGGCGCCCATCATCGACGGCGCGGCGTCGGCCCGCGCCCGGTTGTGGCTGGTGTGGAACTGGACGAGATGTGCGTCGAGAAGCTCGTCCAGCAGGCGCTCGAAGTCGGCGCCGCCGTCGGCGGTCATGTGGTCAGCCGGCTTTCGTCAGCCGGTCGATGGCGACGAGACGAGCCAGCAGCGCCTCGATCTCCGACAGCGGCACCATATTGGGGCCGTCGGACGGCGCGCTGTCCGGGTCCTGGTGCGTTTCCATGAACACGGCGGCGACGCCGACCGC
>JANQKO010000289.1 GCA_028281075.1 Alphaproteobacteria bacterium
CCGGTCGGCGCCGGACGCCGCCATGCCGTGCCGGGCGATGCCGCTGCTCATCTGCACCAGGCTGTCGAAGCCGCGCCGGCCGGCCCAGGGCCCGGTCCAGCCATAGGCGTCCAGCGACACGTCGACCAGACCGGGGTTGCGCCGCCGCCGCGCCTCGGCGTCGAGGCCCAGTCCCGGCAGCGCGCCGGGGCGGTAGCCGTGCAGCAGCACGTCGGCCGAGCCCAGCAGCCGTTCGAACACCGCGCGGTCGTCGGCGTCCTTCAGGTTCAGGCCGGCGCAGCGCTTGCCCAGCGTCACCTCGGGCACCACGCCCGGCTCGTCCCAGTCCGGCGGATCGATACGCAGCACGTCGGCGCCGAAGGCGGCCAGGAACCGGCTCGCCACCGGCCCGGCCAGCACCCGGGTCAGGTCCAGCACGCGCAGCCCGGCGAGCGGCCGGGCGCGGTCGACCGGCGCCTGGCGCGGATCGGCCGGGTCATGGTCGGTCCAGGCGACCAGCGGCTCGGCCGCCACCGCCCGGCCCTGCGGATGCACCGCCCAGTCGTCGAGGCCGCGCATCTCCGCCGCGCAGCCGCCGGCCGCGACCACCGCCGCCTCCAGGTCGCCGGCCGCCCAGCCGGCGACGGCGCGCGCGACCGCGTCGCGTTCCGCCGCCGTGCCCAGCACCGACAGCGCCGCCGCCCGGTGCGCCGGCGCGTTGGTGTGCAGCCGGATCCAGCCGTCCTTCGCCGGATAGTCGCCGGCCACCGGATCCCAGGCCGGCGGTACCTGCCAGCCGTCGGGGTGCAGCGTCCAGCCGAACCACAGCGAGGCCAGCCGCCGGTCGACCGTGACGCCGGGCGCCGGGCCGCCGTCGGCGGCGTACCGCGCCAGCATCAGCCCGGCCGCGCCGACCGACGCGGCGGCGAGGTCCGTGACCGCGAACCAGGACGGCAGTTCCCCCTCGCCCACGACCGCCGGCGGCGCGTCGCCGGCGGCGTCGAAGGCGGCCGCGATCTCGGCCAGGAAGCGTGGGGCCATGGCATCTCCTCCCGAATGGCGATGCCCGCGACAAAAGCAGCCGCGCCGGCACGGGGTCAATGCTGATTGTCGCGATCAACCCATCGGCGCCGGCGCGGCGTGTCGTTTCTCCGTGCCGCCGTGCCGCGGTGGTTCAAGCCCCCCGGCCGGCGTCGGCCGGTTCCAGGATCACCAGGGTGCGGATCTCGATGCTCTCGCGCGGCGGCGCCTCGGCGCGGACATCGGCCGGGTCGAAGGCGCCGTGCGGGGTGAAGCGGGCGCGGCCGTCGTCCAGGCTGTCCCAGCCCTTGATCAGCAGCACCTCGTCCCGGGTCATCTCGGGCGCGTAGAACCAGCGCTGCGTGTCGGCATGGGCGACGTTGTAGATCTCGCCGACCCGGTCGGGGAAGATCTGGTCGGTGGCGATCAGCTCGTCTGCGCTTACGCTCGACGCGTCGGCCAGCGCCAGCGGCGAACGCTCGACCGGGCCGCGGATCGGCCGCCAGACGTTGACCTGCACGATGCGCGCGCCGGCCGCCGCCAGCCGCGCCGTCTCGTCCTCGCCCAGGATGTCCTTCACCCGCTGCGGGCCGCTGGCGACGGTATAGTCCACGTGCACCCGCGTCGCCGGCCCGCGCAGGCCGTCCGGATTGGCCGCGCCCGCGGGGCTGTCCGAGCGCCGCGTCGCGTCGAAGATCACCACCCGGCCACCGCCGAACCGCTGGCGCAGCAGCGCCTCGACCTCGGGGTAATAGACATCCTCGACGGCCGCGTCGTCATGCAGGTCGTCGACCGCCGTCGGCGACGCCAGCAGCTCGAAGCCTTCGCGCTCCAGCGACAGCGCGTCCGCGACCGGGCGCATGTCGGCGACCTGTACGGTCCGCGGGTCGGTCGCGAAGAAGATCTGCGGATCGCCGCCGGTCAGAGCCGAGCTGTGGAAGTAGGGCTTGCTGTCCTGACGCTCGATGAAGTTCAGGGACGCGCGGACACCGGCGGCGGCGTCCGTCGGCGAAGCGGAAGAAGCGGCGGAAGAAGGGGCGGAAGAAGCGGTGGCGGTCATGCTGTGGGTTCCTTGTCTCGCCGGCCGCCCGGGCCGGCATTGTCCGATGCGACCAGACTTGGTCCGAACGGCCCCGCCGTTCCAGCGAGTTCGCTTCAGCCCAACTTGAATTTCATTCAAGTCATCAAGGATGACCGCCACCATCCCGCGCTAACCATGGGCCGCGATCCATTCCGCCGCCGTCTCGGCCAGCCAGCGTTCGACCCGCCGGCCGGCCGCCGTCGGCGCCACGTCGGCGGTGCGGCAGAGATAGTAGGCCGCCCCGGTCGGATCGGCCGTGCCGAAGGGCGCCACCAGCCGGCCGCGGGCCAGCCATTCGTCCACCACCGGCCGCCGGCCCATGGCCAGGCCGTGGCCGCTCTCGGCGACCTGAAAGGCCTGCTCGATGGCGTCGAACACGATCAGGTCGCCGGGCGGTGGCGGCTCCAGGCCGTGCGCCCGGGTCCATTCCTCCCAGTCGTCGGGAAAGTTGACCGTGGTGATGAACCGCACGCCGCGAAGGTTCGCCGCCGAGGGCGGCTTGCCGTCGAGATCGAGATAGCCCGGCGCGCAGACCGGCATGGCCGTCTCCGGCAGCAGGAAGGTGGCCGCCACGTCGGGCCAGTCGCCCTTGCCGTGCCGGACCCCCAGCTCGACCTGGTCGCGCCGCAGGTCGACGACGCGCGTCGTCGTCACGAGCTGCAGGTCGATCTCGGCATGCGCCCGCTCGAAGGCGCCGAGCCGCGGGATCAGCCAGGTCGCGGCCAGCGACGGCGGCAGGGTCAGGCGCACGATGGCCCGGCCGCTGGCCGGCAGCAGGGCCTCGGTCGCCGCGTGGATCTGCTGGATCGCCGGCTCGATCTGCGCCAGGTAGCGCCGCCCGGCCTCGGTCAGCGTCGGTCGCCGGCCGCTGCGGTCGATCAGCGCCGTCCGCAGGAATTCCTCCAGCCGCCGCACCTGGTGGCTGATCGCCGATTCCGTCAGCCCCAGGCTCTCGGCCGCGTCGCGATAGCGCGCGTGCGTCGCCGCCGCGTGAAAGGCCCTGAGCGCCGCGAACGGCGGCAAGGTCAGCTTCGGGTTCGCCATCGCCCGAGCCTGCGGCAAAGATGAACCGAATTCAAGCTGCCGGCATGCATTCACCACAGAGACACCGAGGCACGGAGAAAAAAGTCGGTTGGCGCGAAGCGCCGAAAAAACAAGTTGGTTCTCTCTGCCTCCGTGCCTCTGTGGTCAACAATCCCCCATCTCGGACGCTTCCCCACCGGGATTACCCACCACAGAGACACCGAGGCACAGAGAAAAGTTGGTTGGCGCGAAGCGCGGAAAAAACAAGTTGGTTCTCTCTGTCTCTGTGCCTCTGTGGTCAACTTTTTCCGACCCAGGAAATGTCACCGCCAAGGCGCCAAGACCCCAACGCCAACGGCCGACGACATGGCAATGCCGCGACGCCCGCTTGGCGCGGTACGCCGCGTGATCTTGGTGCCTTCGCGTCTTGGCGGTGAAAAATCCCGCTGCCGCAGGCACGGGGTCAGGTCTTCCGGTCCGAGAACCAATGTAAGACCGCAATCCCCCTGCCCGGGCCGCCGGGATTACTCACCACAGAGACACCGAGGCACCGAGGCACCGAGGCACCGAGAAAAAGTTGGTTGGCGCGAAGCGCCGAAAAAACAAGTTGGTTCTCCCTGTCTCTGTGCCTCTGTGGTCAAAACCCTCCCACCCCGTGTGGTCAAGACCCTCCCACCCCGGACACCACCCGGTAAATCCGCAGAAAACCGCCACCCCCGCCCGGCACAAGCGTCAGCCAGTCCGGCGGCGCCCCCCGCTCCAGCGCCGCCGTCAGGCTCGCCGGATGGCGCGCGCCATGCACCAGCCGGTTGCCGCTCGACAGGCAGATGACGACATAGTCGATGCCGCGCCGACGCAGGATCGGCAGGGCCGCCGCCGGCGGGCCGGCGAAGATCGCGTGCGTGTCCAGGATCGCCCGCTGCGCCCGGTGATAGGGGCCCGACAGCACCGCGTGCGGCGACAGGCCGAGCACGGTCGAGCCGTAGAACACCGGCGCCGCCATGATGCCGGGCGCCAGCGCCGCCAGCGCCGCCCGCTCGGCCGGCCCCTGGCATTCGCGCCGGACCGGGTCGGCGACCGGGCCGTGCGTTTGGACGACCGCGGCCGCCGTCGCGCCGCCGTCCGCCGGCGCCAGCAGCATCTTCGGCAGCGCCACCAGCCAGGGCGAGGTCACGAACGGCGCCGCCGCCAGCAGCGCCACCCGGGCCGGCGACGCGCCGCGCGCGACGATGGCCCCGTGCGCCGCCGACATCAGCCAGGCCGCGGCCGGGATGCAGAAGATGTGCGCGAACTGGAAGAACCGCACCTGCACCAGGCTGACCAGCAGCGCCACGGCGGCGAACAGGCCCAGCAGCAGCCAGTTCGGCCGCTCCGCGCGGGGCACGGTCTTCAGCGCCACCGCGAGCACGGCCGCGAACACCACCGGCGGCAGGGCATGGATCAGCAGCCGGACCGGATTCTGCGACAGGACCACGGCCGCGCTCTGCGCCTCGGAGACATTGTCCAGCCAGATCTCCCGCAGTCGCGGGTCCAGCATGTCCATGGGATCGCCCAGGCAGGGCGCGAAAAAACTCATGGCGACGCCGCCGCAG
>JANQKO010000325.1 GCA_028281075.1 Alphaproteobacteria bacterium
CACGAAGCAGATGTCCTGGCTGTCGGCCTTGGCGGCCACCGACAGGCCGAGGCGAGGGGCGATCGCCCGGGTCGCCGCCTTGTCGGCGATCTCGCCCAGCGGAAAGCGCAGGAATTCGAGCTCGGCGGCGGTGGTGGCGAACAGGAAATAGCTCTGGTCCTTGGCCGCGTCGACGGCGCGGTGCAGCTCCGGCCCGTCCCGGCCCGCCAGCCGGCGGACATAATGGCCGGTGACCAGCGCCTCGGCGCCGAGCGCGCGGGCCGTGCCCAGGAGATCACGGAACTTGACCGTCTGATTGCAGCGGATGCAGGGCACCGGCGTCTCGCCGGCGAGATAGGCGTCGGCGAAATCGTCCATCACCGACTGGCGGAAGCGATCCTCGTAGTCGAGCACGTAGTGGGCGATGCCGAGTCGCGCCGCCACCCGTCGGGCGTCGTGGATGTCGACGCCGGCGCAGCAGGCGCCGGGCCGCCGGACCGCCTGGCCGTGGTCGTAGGGCTGCAGCGTGGTGCCGACCACGTCATAGCCCGCCGCCTGGCAGAGCGCGGCGCAGACCGAGGAGTCGACGCCGCCGGACATGGCCACGACCACCCGCGCGCCGGGCCCGAGCCCATCGAGTTCGATCCGTTCCATGGCCGCGTTATATAGCGGCGGACGCCGCGCCGACAACCGCCGCCGTCCGGCCGCCAACGGCGCCCGGTAAACCTTTGTTAAGCATACCGGCGGCAAAGTTACCCCGTGCGTAAGACGTGCCCATACGGCCGCCCCGCGCCGGCCCCGACAGCCCTTTCGGCGGCCGCCGGCACCGGCGGCACCGGCGCCGGCTGATGCCGGCGCTGGCCCGAACCCCGGCCGTGGCGGCCGGGCCGGCGGCGGCGCCGGAGGTCCCGGCCTGCCTGCGCCCGGACCCGGCGGCGGCCTCGCTGTCCTTCGCGCTGAGAGATCCCGGCGGCGGCGTCGGCCCCGAGACCATCGACTGGCTGAAACGGACGGCCGCGGCGGCCGATGCCGACAGCGCCCGCATCTGCCTGCACGGCGACCGGCACGACGCCTTCCACCAGATGATCATCGTGCAGCGCCGGGGCATCTACTGCCGCCCGCACAAGCATCTGCGGAAGGCGGAAGCCCACCAGATCATCGACGGCGAGCTGGCGACGATCGTCTTCGACGACGATGGCGGGGTCGCCGATATCGCCCGGCTGGGCCGCGACCACCTGATCTACCGGATCGAGGTCGGGAACTACCACATGGTCTATCCCGTCAGTGAGTGGTGCGTCTATCACGAGACCAAGCCCGGCCCGTTCCTGGCCGACCGCGACGCGGTCTATCCGGACTGGGCGCCGCCGGCGGACGACACGGCCGGCCGACGCCGGCTGCTGCGCGCGGTCGAGCGCCACCTCCGACGCCCGCCGGACGCCCGGCCGGCATGAGCCGGATCCTGGTCACGGGCGCCGGCGGCCCGGTCGGCCGCCACCTGGTCGCCGACCTGCTGGCGCGCGGCCACGCGGTAACCGGCCTGCACCACCGCGCGCCGCCGCCGCGGCCGGCCGGCGACCGCCACCGCTGCCTGCAAGCCGACCTGCGGCGCCCGCTGGACCCGGCGGTCGAGGCCGACTGGGTCGTGCACGCCGCCGCCGTCACCCATCTCGATCCGTCACTGACCGCCAGCGACTATGCGCGGACCAATGTCGACGGCGCGCTGCATCTCGCCCGGCACGTCGAACGCGGCGGCATCCGCGGCGTGATCTTCCTGTCCACCCTGAGCGTCTACGGCAGCATCGCCGCGGCCTGCCTGCGCGAGGACGAGGAGCCGCGGTCGCCCAACCTCTACGGCCGGACCAAGCGGCTGGCCGAGGAGATCCTGCTGGACCTGCCGGCGGACCGCGACGTTCTCTGCCTGCGGCTGCCCGGCATCGCCGGCCCCGGCGACTTCCGGGCCTGGATCGGCCAGGCGCTGCTGGCGCTGCGGGACGGCCGTCCCGTCACCCTCGCCAACGCCGACCGGCCGTTCAACAACCTGCTGGAGGTCGGCGAGCTGGGCCGGCTGGTCGACCATGTCGTGCGCGAGGGCGCCGGCGGCCAGCATGTCGTGAACGCGGCCGCGACCGCGCCCGAGCCCCTGGGCGAAATCCTGGCGCGGATGCGGACGCTCTGCGGCTCGCGCGCGCGGCTCGTCGACCAGGGCCGCCGCCAACCGAGCTACTGGATCGACACCGGCCGGCTGGAACGGGTCACCGGCTTCCGGCCGGCGCCGACACGGATCCAGGTCGCGCGGTTCGTCCACGCCAACCCGCGCCCGCGCGACAGCGCCGACCCAACCGCCCTTCCCGCCAGCGCCTGACCGGAGGTCCGAGAGACGATCATGAGCGCCCTGCCACGCCCGCAAGACGATGCCGCCGCCACCGCCTGCTTCCTCTGCGGCCGGCGGGACCTGACGGTCCTGACCACCGAGCTGCGGCACGGGCCGGGCCGGGTGCTGCATTGCCCGGACTGCGCGCTCGGCATCCTCGAGCGCGCCGACGCGACGGGGGCCGACCTGCGCGCCTACTATGACGGCGAGTACCGCAAGCACCATGGCCCGACGCCGGGCCGGCCGGCCGACTATCGCGATATCTTCGAGGCCCATGTCGACTACCAGCAGCAGCGCCTGGCCATGCTGGCGCCCTATCTGCACGGCGACGCCCGCGTGCTGGAGATCGGCTGCTCGACGGGCCACCTGCTCTGCCACCTGCACGAACGGGCGGGCGAGGCGGTCGGCTTCGACCTCGATTCCGGCGCCGCCGCCTTCGCCCGCGACGAACTCGGGCTGACCACCCATAGCGGCACGCTGGCGGGGTCCGGCCTGCCCAGGAACGCCTTCGACCTGGTCATCGCCATCCAGACGCTGGAGCATATCGACGACCCCATCGCCGCCTGCCGGACCTTCGCCGGCTATGTCCGGCCGGGCGGCACGCTGGTGGTCGAGGTGCCGAATCTCGACGACCCGCTGCTGTCGCTCTACGACGTGCCCCGGTACCGGCGCTTCTACTATCACAAGGCCCATCTCTGGTATTTCAGCGCGGCGTCGCTCGCCGCGGTGATGGCGCGCGCCGGCATCGACGGCGAGGTCACCTACGCCCAGGACTACAACCTGCTGAACCACCTGCACTGGGTGCTGCGCGACGAGCCGCAGCCGTCGGCGCATGCGGGCCTCGGGCCGGCCCGGCTGCCGCTGGCCGACGACCTGCCGGCGGACCTGCGGTCCGAGCTCGCGGTATTCGCCGCCGACATGGACCGGCGCTACAAGGCGATCCTCTGCCGCCACGGGCGGGGCGAGAACCTGTGGTTCGCGGGCACGCCGGCCGGGGGCGGGACGCCCTGATTGATGCCGGCATGACAACTCGGGGCAGGCGCCAGCCGATTTTCGCCGGGCCGCCCGCGTCGGGACGGCGATCCTATCTCGCGTCCGGGTTCCGCAGCAGCCCGATGCAGGTGTCGATGTCGATCTTCGGGAACAGGTCGATATGGCTGTCGGGCGAGACCGTGTAGACCGGCGGGATCGGCAGGTCGTACATCAGCGAGACACCGACAATGCCGAGCTCGGCCGCGAAGCCGAAGGTCAGCGTGTCGGCCAGCAGATTGAGGGCCAGCATGCGCTTTTCGCGGTCATCCGCCGGCGAATAGCGGTAATGCCTGTCGTTGGTCCCGAAACGCTCGTCGCCGCCGGCGGCGTCACGCCCGACGCCATCGACGCCGAACAGGAAGACCCGACGCGCCCGCCCGAGGACCAGGAACGGCAGCATGGTCGACAGGGTGTTGCAGAGCGGGAAGGACAGCGGCGACTGCGGCAGGGGCAGCATCGATACGTTCGGCGGCGGGAAGAACAGCATCTTGTCCGGATACCGCGCCTCGAACGCGCGCGAGCTGAGATCCGAACGGCCGGCCTGGTCGAAGCAGAACCGGCAGGTCAGGAGCAGGTTCCGCGCGTCGCGGGCCAGGAACGACTCGATCTGGTCGCCGTGCGCCCGCATCAGCATGGCGTTGCTGACCGTCGCCAGCTCGACCGTCGCGCCGATGTCGCGCAGCGGGCCTTCCTCGAAGAAGGTGAAGCTGTGGCCGGTCATGAAACAGATGTCCCGGCCGGCGAAGTCGGCGATCCGGTCGGCGAAGGCCTTGACCGACGGCCCGTGCAGCAGCAGGCACACATCGCGCCCGGCGACGATCTCCCGCAGCCGCGCCATGACATCCGCCATGTCCTGCGAATAGGTGTCGGGCGAATAGTTGAACGCCGCCGGCACGGAACCACCCTTCATCACGGTGTAGCGTTCGAGCGCCTCCTGCCGCCGGTTCAACCGCCACAGCAGCCGGATTTCCCGGCAGGCGGTCAGGACATCCGTCTTCGAGACGGTCGCCCGGAACCGCCTTGTCAGCTCCAGCGCCTCGCGCCAGGCCGCCTCGGCCTCGCGCCGCCGTCCCGCGAGGTTCAGGTTGCTGCCCAGTTGCTGCAACATCTCGCACTTCATCGGCACCTCGTGCGCCGGACAGAGCGCGACGCCCCGGGTCAACGCCTCGATGGCGGCGTCAAACTGGCCGTAAAGCCGCAGGCTGTCGGCGAGCTGGCCGTGGCGAACGGGGGTCGGATCGATCTCGATGGCCTTGCGATAGGCCGCCGCCGCCTTGTCCGCGTTCAGGTTGCTGTGATTGTACAGCATGCCCAGCGCGTCATAGGTGCTGGCGTCGTCGGGCAGCCGTTCCAGGACCTTTTCATAATAGGTCACGGCCTCGTCGTGCCGGCCAAGCTTCAGCATGGCGCGGCCGAACTTCTTCAACAGCAGCGGACAATCGGGATCGAGCGCCAGCGCCTCCTCGAACAGGGCGATGCCCTGGTCCAACTTCCCGTACTCGACGAGCTGGTTGCCGATATCCTGCAGGAAGGCGACGTCGTCGCCGCAGAGGTTGCGGGCGTCGCCGACCGCTTCCGCGATGGCCGCGTCGTCGGCGGCGCTGCCCGCCAGCGCGCAGATCAGCGCCAGCCAGACCTCGCGGTCGCCGCGGTGGGCGAAGGCCAGCAGGCGCAGCTCGTCGACGGCGCGCGCGAAGAAGCCGCGGCCGAAATCGGAATTTCCCGTGCGATGGGCGATCAGGCCGATATGGAAGTTCGCCATGACATGGTCGGGGAACCGCTGCAGGATCTTCTGGAACAGATCGAGCGCCGTCTCGAAGTCGTTGTTGGCGTAGGCCAGGCGCGCCCGGCCGTAGAGCTCCTCGACATCGGTGCCGCTATGCAGGACGGCGCTGGGCATCATCCCGCGTCTCCCTTTTCGGCCAGCACGACGCGGAAGGCCCGGTCGCGGCCCTGCACGCTCCGGCTTTCGCTTCCCGTATAGCGGTCGGCGATCATCCGCACGTCGAAACCGATGGCGGACAGCCGCCGTTCGAGATCGCGGCGCGCATAGACGTTCGAATACTTGATGGCGCCGGCGTCGTTGCCCGGAACCGGGGCGACATAGCTGTCGATGACCTCGTCGTCGCCGACGAAGGTCCGCAGCAGGAACAGGCGGCCGGCGACCCCGGCCATGTTCGTCAGCGCCGGCTCGAGGGCCGGACAATGCTCGAGCATGGCGCTGCAGATCACCACGTCGGCGCGGATATCCAAGGGCGCCGCGGTGATGTCGTGCCGGCGGAACGAGACCTCGGGATTGCCGGCGAAGTGGTCGCGCCCGATCGACAGATAGGTCGGCTCGAAATCGATACCGACATAGCGGACGCCGAACGCCGCCAGGCTGGTATAGGCATAGCCCGTCGCGCAGCCGAAATCGGCGACGACCATGCCCGGCCGCAGATAGGGTTTCAGCAGGTCGCGAAACTGCCGCAGCCAGGTCAGCTCGGGAATCTCGCCGCTCAGGCGCCGCCGGGCGATGTCGGTATAGTCGCTGCCGGCGATGGGAATGAAGCTCACGCCGCCGTCTCCTGAACGATCTCGAGCTGCACGCCATCGGGGTCGGCGCAGAAGAACATCTGGACCTTGCCGTCGGCGGCGGCCGTGGGCGCGGACCGCGTGGCGACGCCGTCGTCGCGCAGGCGACGGTAGACGGCATGGGCGTCCTCGACCGTCAGGGCGATATGGGTCAGTCCCAGGGCCGCGAGCGGCCGGGGGTCGCGCGCCGCCGCCGTGGGCGCATGGAACTGCAGCAGCTCCAGCAGCGCGCCGCCGCCGGGCGGGCGCATCTTCACCGTCCGCACGGAGACCCCGGTCAACGCCAGTTGCCGGGACAGGACCTCGCCCGCCTCGACCCGGTCGGCCAGCGTCTGGAAGCCGAAATAGTCGCGATAGAAGCCGGCCGACGCGTCGGCGTCGGTGACGACGATGCCGACATGGCGCAGGCCGCTCACGGGCCGCCGCTCCGGCCGCAGATGTCGGCCATGATCCCGGCCAGCACGTCCATGCCCTCGTCGATCGCGGCCTCGTCGATGGTCAGCGGCGGTCCGAACTTGATCGACTCGCGGCCGGTATGCACCAGCAGCACGCCGCGCCGCATCGCCTCCTCGCAGATCCGGCTGGGCGTGTCGCCGTCCGGCGCGCCGGTCCGCGGGTCGCGGAAGATCAGCGCCGCCACCAGGCCACGGCCGTTGACGCGGTCGACATGGTCGGGAAAGCGGCCCTGCAGCGCCCGCAGGCGATCGAGCAGGCGCCGGCCCTTGCGCTCGGCCGCGGCGACCAGGTCGTGGCGCTCGAACTCCTCCAGGGTCGCGAGGCCGGCGGCGCAGCCGAGCGGATTGGCCGAATGGGTGCTGGACAGAATGCCGGTCTCCGGCAGGTCCAGGATCTCGCCACGGCCGACCAGCGCCGACAGCGGGAAGCCGCTGCCGATGCCCTTGCCGCAGCAGATCAGGTCGGGGGCGACGTCGTAATGCTGAAAGGCGAACAGCCGGCCGGTCCGGCCGAAGCCGGCCTGGACCTCGTCGAAGGCCAGCAGGATGTCGTGCTCGCGGGCGAAGGCCGCGGCCGCCTCGACATAGGCGCGGGGAAAGAACGCGGCGGCCCAGCCGATATAGGATTCCAGCATCATGCCGCTGATGTCCCGGGCCGGGTCGACGCCGCGCGCGGCCAGGGCCTCGAGCTCGGCATGGAACACGGCCCGCCAGTCGACATTGTCGTCGTCGGCGCCGAAGGGAAAGGCGAACCGGTGGACGTGCGGGTCCTCGTAGCGGATCCAGTCCCGCGACGCGGCGCTGCCGCTCATCAGGGCGGCGCCGAGGGTGCGGCCGTGGTAGCTGCCGTCGAAGGCAATCACGCCCGGCCCCTTGCCGCGGCACTGGCCGTGAATGCGCATCAGCCGGAACGCGGCCTCGGTCGCCTCGGTGCCGGTCGACATCAGATAGGCCTTGTCGACATGGTCCGGCAGCGCCGCGACCAGCGCGGTCAGATAGCGCGCCCGGATCTCGGTCGGATAGTTGTAGCTGTGCAGCAGCTCGGCATCGACCGCCCGCCGGAGCGCGGCCAGCACATGGTCGTTGGCATGCCCGGCATTGGCGACGAAGATGGTCGAGGTGAAGTCGATCCAGCAGTTCCCCCAGCGGTCCCAGACCTGGAAGTCCTTGGCCCGGTCCCAGACGATCGGCATCTGGCCGTGCATGGCCCGGGTCTCGACCGCGGCCAACTCGTCGAGGAGCGGCAGCGACTCGGGCACCGGCAGCGGCGTCGCGATCCGGCGGTAGGTGGTGGCGACGGGCGCGGTGGCGACCGGTGTCCGGCTGAAGTGAAACGACATCGGCGGTCAGTCTCCCGCCGCCGCCGGCGCGAGCCCACGGGGCCCGAACCGACCGCGCAGCAGGTTCAGCAACGGATCGCCATGGCGCTCGATCCAGTAGGCGAGGTAATCCATGTCCTCGGGATGATCGATCTCGATCACCGGCGCGGTCTCGAAGCCCATCGCCCGGTCGCCGTAGAGCAGACCGGTCTCGCGGATGAAGGCGGTCCGGACGACGTCGACATAGCCGTTCGGCTGGTAGGACTGCGGGAACGACTGGCGCGGCAGGTTGTAGTATTCGGGCCGCGGATCATGCGGGAACAGGCCGACCAGCCAGCCGTCCCGCAGGCCGAGCTGCTTCTGCGGCGGCTCGGCGAGCGGATGGACGGAACGCAGGCCGGTGGCCTCGGGGCGCGCGGCGAAGGCGTCGACCGCCGCGTCCAGCACCGCCGGATCGCGCAACGGCGTCGTCGGCCGCAGAATCACCAGCCAGTCCGGCAGCGCGTCCTCGTAGGCCCGCAGCCAGTCGAGGTAATGGTTGATATAGGCGAGATCCGGTGCCTCGTCGCGGGCGAACTCGGCCGGCCGCAGGAACGGCACGTCGGCGCCGAACTGCCGCGCCAGCTCGGCGATATGGTCGGCGTCGGTCGTCACCACCGTGCGGTCGATACGCGCCGCCTCGCGCGCCGCCAGGATGCTGTAGGCCAGCATCGGAAAGCCGCCGACGGCGCGGACGTTCTTGCCCGGCACGCCCTTGGACCCGCCGCGGGCCGGGATCAGCGCATGCACGGTCGGCCTGGTCGACATCTCGTCGCTCCTCCTCGAACCGGACCGGCTCAGGCGGCCGCCACGTCCGCGTCCGTGTCCGGCACGTCGAGCCGCAGCTTGTCGCGGGCCGCCCGCTCCTCGGGCCGGACCGACTTGCCGCCGTCGCCCAGCGCCTTCTCGACCGCGTGCACGGCCTGCACGAAACCGCGCAAGGCGGCCGCCTCGATGGACGCGGCCTGGTCCGAGCCGTACATGGCCCGGTCGAGCGTGATGTGGCGTTCGATCGAGGTCGCGCCCAGGGCCACGGCGGCGGCGCTGATCTTGATCAGCGACGACTCGTGCCCGGAATAGCCGACATCGCAGCCATAGCGCTCGCGCAGCATGGGGATGCAGCGCAGATTGGCATTCTCCTCGGCCATGGGATAGCTGCTGTTGCAATGCATCAGCTCGAAGGGACAGCCGGCGCGGACGAAATACCCGACGGCCTCGTCGACCTCGTCGAGCGACGACATGCCGGTCGAGATGAAGGTCTTGCGGCCCTCGGCCGCGATCTGGCGCAGGAGCGGCCGGTGGCCGAGCATGGGCGAGGCGACCTTGTTGAACGGCAGATCGAAGCGATCGAGGAAGCGCTGGCTGTCCGTGTCCCAGGCCGAGGCCGACCAGCCGATACCGCGGCCATGGCAGTGACGGTCGATCTCGCCGAAGGCGTCGGCGTCGAACTCCAGGCCCAGCTTCTGTTCGCGCTGGGTCGTGCCCCAGGGGCTTTCCCGCGGGCTGTCGAGATATTCCGCGCCGTAGACCTTCTCGACGTTGCGTTTCTGAAACTTGACGGCGTCGAAGCCGGCGTCGGCCGCGGCGTCGATCAACTGCTTCGCGATCCCGATATCGCCGTTGTGGTTGATCCCGATCTCGGCAATCAGAAACAGGCTCACAGTCGTTCCTCCGGATGAACGCCCCGGCGGGATTGCCGGCCACGGAAACCAGCGCCATGCGCGATTTGGTTAATCTGGTTCACTTTGGTTAACAAAACGGAAACCGGCGCGGCGCTGGAGCGAGATGTGTTCGCGTGGAAGCGGACGTGGGAGGCAAACGCCGCCCCGTCTCGAAGCCTCACCCCGAGGAGCGGCGCAGCCGCGTCTCGAAGGGCCGGCCATCGCCAAGCCGGGTCAACCCAGTCGCATTCCGCGCTAGAGATCGGCGAACAGGGTCATGCACTGCTCGATGGTCATGCCGACATCGAGGTAGCGGTACGAACCGTTGCGGCCGATCGAGAACACGCGCTCGGGCAGGTCGTCGATATAGCGCTGCGCCTGTTCCTGGTCGCGGCGCATGGGGAAGGGATAGAGCTTGTTCCGGGTCGACGGGACTTCGATGCCGAGCAGGGTCGTCGGCGCCTCGTACTTGTAGAACTTCTTGTACTCGACGATGCGGGTGAACGGCTCCTGATTGGCGTAGTAGAGGAAATAGACGTCTTGCGGGAACACCTCCTCGACCGGCAGCACCACCTTCAGGAAATCGCGCCCCATCCAGCGCAGCGGACCATGGGCATTGTTCAGGATATGCTCGGGCGAGATGGTGCTGACGATGATGTCGTAGCGGCGCCAGCCGCCGTCGATCTCGACGCGGTAGTTGGCGATGTCGTAGGCGGTGATCGCGGTGCCGAGATGGACGTCCGCGTCCGCGGTGGCGCGCGGGAAATAGTCGTCATAGCCGTTGAAGGCGTGCGGGAAGCCGGATATCGCCTCGCTCCAGGCCGCCTTGACGGGTCCGGTCTTCAGCGCGACGCCCTTGGGCGTGAAACCGAAATCGGTGATCTCGGTGTTGCTGTCGATATCCCACATCTTGCGGGAATAGCTGTCGACGAACTTGTCGTAGAGGGTCGGCCCGACCGAGCGGACCCAGTATTCCTCGAGGTTTTGCGCGCCGTCCGGGCCGCAGCAGGCCTCGAGCTCGGCCGTCACCTGCTCCCGGTCGGGCATCAGGTCGACTTCGTCGCGATGGATGGGGAAGTGATAGAATTGCCGGTCGCGCTCGACATAGGTCAGGAACTCGTGGCCCTCGTAGCGCTGCATGGGGCAGTGCCGGTCGAGAAAGTCCCAGACGTCCTCGCGCTTGGTCAGGAAATGCCGCGGGCCGAGCGTGTAGGGATGGCCGCCGTAGTAGAAGGTCCGGCAACCGCCGCCGAGATGGCGGTCACGCTCGACAAGCGTCGTGGCGATGCCCTTCTCGGTCAGCATCTGGGCCGCGATGCAGCCGGCGAAGCCGCCGCCGATAACCAGTGCGTTCGTCATGCGTCATTCGTCCTTCGTTGCTATGCCGGCGGCGTGCCTGGCGGCCGGGGCTAGGCCGCGGCGCTGGACGGCAGCTTGCCGGGCAGCAGACGCGGAATGTGCTTGTTGCGGAAATCAACGTTCTTCAGATCGTCGAGCGAAAGGCCGAAGGCGCTGAACCGGTCCCGCCAGAACGGCGAGGTGTCGAGCCGCTGCGCCAGCCGGGCGATGATCTCCGGCTCGATCCGGCCGTGATGCTTGTGCTGCAGGTAGCCGATGAAATAGAGCGCGAAGCCGTTCTCGGGCGAGATCACGTCGCACAGCACATGCAGGTGCCGCAGGAGCTGGTCGATCTTGGTCGCACGCGCCTCGGTGAACAGGCGGTGAAAGTTGAGGTGGTAGTTCGTGTAGAACCAGACATCGGTCAACTGATCCGGCGTCGGCACCGCGTCGAGCGGGATGCCGGCGAAGGCGTCCTCGAAATCGGCCGTGGCCATGCGCTTGCCCTGCTCGATCTCGGCCTGCTTGCCATAGGCGCCGCCCATGAAGCGCAGCTCGCGGCTGCCGACCGGGGCGATCAGCCCCTGCGCCACCATGGCGTCGTAGATCGGCGTGTTGGGCAGCGGTTGAAGCTGGCTGACGCGATACCAGTCGAGGTCCATCTCCCGGGCGACGTTGATCGTGTCCTGGATCATGGCCATGGTCTCGCCGGGGAAGCCGACCATCAGGAAGACGCTGGCATGGATGCGCTCGTAGCGGCGCAGCACCTCGGCCGCGGCCAGGAAGTTCCGGACCGTGCCGGGCTTGCGCACCTGCCGAAGGATCCCGGGGTTGCCCGACTCCATGCCGATGTTGATGGCGATGCAGCCGCTGTCGGCGGCGGCGGCGATGACCTCGTCGGTGCAGGACGCGGCGATGACGCCGTTGGTCGCGTCCCAGGTCAGGTCGAGTCCGCGGCGCACGATGCCATTGAACAGTGCGATGGCGCGCGCGTGGTCCTTCAGCAGGTCGTCGTCCAGCCACATGACATGTCCGACACCATAGACCTCGTGCAGAAGCTGCAGCTCGTCGAGCACCGAGTCGACCGCGCGCTGCCGCACCGACTTGCCGTTGAAGTTGCGGACGCTGCAGAACGTGCACTGGGCCCGGCAGCCCCGGTTCGACAGCACGGTCGCGAACCGGGTCCCGGCCGGCTTGAAGCAGTAGAAGGCGCCGATCGTCCCGACCTCGGACAGCCGCTCGACGTCGCAGAGGTCGTAGGCCGGAATGATGTTGATGTCCTCGACGGCGGGCTGCAGCGGGCGGTGAAAGCGCAGCCGCGCGTCGCCGTCGACCATGATCACCTGTCCGAGGTCGCCGACGCCGGCATGGCCGGCGACGACCTGGACGAGGGTCCTGAACGCGACCTCGCCCTCGCGCAGGAAGGCGAAGGACACATCGGGCAGATCGTCGAGAATCCGCTCGACATCGTTCGAGACATGGACGCCGCCGATCGCCAGCGGCGCGCCCGACGCGGCCGCCCGCGCGCAGACGTTGCGCAGCGAGGCATGCGTCATGGTGAACATGCAGGTCAGGCCGATCAGGTCAGGCCGAAACGCCGCGATCGCCCGGTCGAGCGTGGATTGCCAGACGGCGTTGAAATCGAAATCGTCGGGGCCGGCCGACGACCGGCAGGCGGTCAGCACGGCGTGATTGAGATTGCAGATCCGGACATCGACACCGGCGTCACGCAGCGCGGTGGCCAGAACCGCCAGGCCGTATGGCGGATAGTTGGTGTAGCGGCCCCGCCGCGCCGTGTCGTACTGGAACAGGGTGTCGTCGGCGTCCGGCGGATTGACCAGCAGGACGCGCTCGATCCGGCCCTTCGGAAAGGCCCGGCGCAGAAGGGCAGCGGCACGCGCCGCGACCCCATCGTCGATGCCGCCGATCCCCGCGACGGCGGTCGATAGATCCATGTCGATGTCGTCGGAACCCGGCATATGCCACCAATCCGCCCCGCAAAAGCCAAGCCGACGATAGCGACATTATGCTTGCCGATTGGTTAATCGAGGGCCGGTATCCGGTCCAGAACGGCCGTTTTCCGCCGGATCACCTCATGCGGGTGCCGGAAGCGGAGGCCAAGCCGCGCCCGCGTCCGGCGACTGTCGAGCCAGGCCGCCCGCGGCCGCGCGGGGCCACGCGGCAGGTCGGCGAAGCGCACCGGCCGGTAGCGCATCTCCGGGCCGCGCGCGCTGTCGGCGATGACCCGGTCGGCCAGCTCGGAGCGCCCGACCGGCGGGTTGGCCGACAGATGAAACACCCCGCCGGCGCCGATCCCCGCCAGCCCGAGCAGGCCGGCGACGACATCGGCGATGTCCGTGAGGGTCAGCAGGTTGTCGGTCGCCATGCGCGCCCCGCCGCCGAGCAGCGCCGCGTAGGCCCGCCGGACCGGGCAACGCCGGCATTCGTCGGCGGCGACGATCCAGCCCGCCCGGGCGATGCCGACGGCGGCGTCGAGCGACCGG
>JANQKO010000336.1 GCA_028281075.1 Alphaproteobacteria bacterium
AGACCATGATGGTGGGGAGAAAGGCGGGCTAGACGAGCCACAGCGCGATCTGCGGAAAGAACAGCAGCAGCCCGAGCGCGATGAACTGCAGGCCGATGAACGGCAGCAGCGCGGCGAAGATCTCCTGCAGCGTCACGTCGGGCGGCGCGACGCCCTTCAGGAAAAATGCCGCCGGCCCGAACGGCGGACTGAGATAGGCGGCCTGGACGTTCAGGCTGAACAGCACGCCGAACCAGATCGGGTCGAAACCGAGCGTGGAGACGATCGGCACGAAGATCGGCATGGTCAGCAGGCAGATGCCGATCCAGTCCATCACCGTGCCGAGCACGAAGACGACCAGCATCATGACGGCGATCACGCCCAACGGCGAGATCGGCAGGTTGGTCATCAAATCGGCGACGAACCGGGTGCCGCCGATCAGGCCGTAGACGCCGATCAGCGCCGCCGCGCCGAAGGTGAGCCAGAGGATCATGCCGCAGGTCCGCATGGTCTGCAGCGAGGCCTGCCACAGCATGTCGAGGTGCAGGCGCCCGCGCGCCCAGGCCGACAGCATGGCGCCGGCGACGCCGACCGCGGCGGCCTCGCTGACCGAGGCGACACCGCCATAGATGCTGCCCAGGACGGCGACGGCGACGGCCATGGGCAACACCAGCTTGCGGAGCTGTCCGAGCTTGTCACGCAGCGGCATGCCGTCAAGCTCGGCGGCGACCGGGCCGAGCGCCGGATCGAGACGGCAACGCAGGGCGATATAGCCGAGATAGAGCGCCGCCAGCATCAGGCCCGGTCCGATCGACGCGAGGAACAGATCGCCGATCGACACATTGGCGGTCAGGCCATAGACGATCAGCACCAGCGAGGGCGGGATCATCGCGCCCATCGCGCCACCGGCGCAGATCGTGCCGATGGCCAGCTTGCGGTCGTAGCCGAGCCGCAGCATCTGCGGCAGGGCGACCAGGCCGAGCAGCACCACCTCGCCGCCGACGATGCCGGTCATCGACGCCATCAGCACGGCGGCGACCATGGTCTGCAACGCGACGCCGCCGCGGACCCGCCCGGCCCAGACATGCATGGCGTCATAGAGGTCGCGGGCGATGCCGGCGCGTTCCAGGATCGACGCCATCAGGATGAACATCGGCACCGCGACAAGCACGTAGTTGTTGACCAGCGCGTAGATCCGGCTGGAGATCAGCGGCAGGCCGTTCGGACCGAAGCTGAGCAGCAAGGTCACCACGGCGACCGCGCCGGTGACAAAGACCAGCGGCATGCCGAGCATCATCAGGACGACGATGGCGGCACCCATCAGGGCCGTGATCTCGGCGATCTCCATGCCGGGCCTAGCCGTCGTCGCGGTCGCGCAGGACCTGCACGACCACCTGCACGATCATCAGCGCCGCGGTCACGACCAGCAGCGGCCTCAGGATCGCCGGCGTCGGCGAGTTGAACGCCGATTGCGTCGTCTGCCAGTTGCTCAAGGCCTGCCAGGCCAGCGCGAATCCGCCCCAGGCGACGGCGCCGAGAAAGACGATCGCCAACGACAGGTTCAAGAGCCGGAGAAGCGGCCGGGTCCAGTCCGGCAGGCGGTCCGAGAGCACGGTGATGCGGATGTGCTCGCGCCGTTCCAGGGCATAGAGCCCGCTGACGATGAAGGCGACGGCACTCAGCAACACGGTCGTCTCGTGCACCCAGACGGTCGGCGCGTTGAACAGATACCGCATCGCGACCTCGTAGACGCTGATCGCCACGCAGAGCAGGAACAGCGGGCTCAGCCAGGCGCCGATGGCGGCAGACAGCCGGCTCATGGGGTCCCTTTGCGACATCCCGCGCGTATCGTCCCGCAGGCCCACGGCGCGCCGCCGTCCCGGCACCAGGGCCGGGACGGCGGCGAAAAGCCGGGCGCCGCTAGAGCAGCCCGATCTGCCGCAGGAACGACGTCTGGCTGTCGACGATCTTCCGCGCCATGTCGGAGTCCTTCGCCAGATCCTGCCAGACCTCGGCCGCGACCTCGCGGAACCGCCGCCGCTCGCCGGCGTTCCAATCGACAAGGACGATGCCCCGCGACTCGGCCGCGGCGGCGATCTTGGCGTCCTCGATCATCAGGCGCTGGTACATGTCCCGGCCAAAGTCGCGCGTGGCGACCGTCAGGACCGACTTCAGGTCGTCCGGCAGCGCCCGCCAGCGATCCATGTTGACGACGATGTCGGTCGCCGGCATGGAGTGAAATCCGGGATAGATCTGGTACTTCGCGATCTTCTGGAACCCGAGGTCGACATTCATCGACAGCGTGCCCCAGTCGGTCGCATCGATGACGCCACGCTCGAGCGACGTATAGACCTCGCTGCCCGGCAGGTTGACCGGCGCGGCGCCGAAGCGTTCCAGGATCTTGCTGACGGCGCCGGTGGGCGCGCGCATCTTCACGCCCTTGAAGTCGGCGGTACCGGCGACGGCGACCTTGGACGGGATCGACTCCATGCCGTGCCAGACCAGGCCGACGTGATAGGTGTTGTATTTCGCGTAGAGCTCGCGCGCCAGTTCCTTACCGCCGCCATATTCGTACCAGGCCTGCATCTGATCCGGCCGCTCATAGGCGCCGGCCAGGTCGCCCAGCATGACGAAGGCGACGTCCTTGCTGGCCGCGTAGCCGCCGCCGCCGTTCTGACCGTCGAGAATCCCCTGGGCGACGGTGTCGAACAGCTCCAGCGGCCCGACGACCGTGCCGTTCGGCAGCGGCTCGATCTCCAGCCGGCCGCCGCTCATTTCCGACACGGTGCGGCAGAAATCCTCGAACACTTTCATGTTGATCGAACCGGCGGCCCACAGTGTCTGCATGCGCCACTTGAACTGGGCTTCGGCGGCGGCCGGCCCGGCCGCCAGGCCGAACCAGGCGACCAGCGCGAACAGGCCGGCCAGCACATGCGGCAGGCGCATGGAAATCAATCGCTTCGGCATCCCATATCTCCCCTGAGCGTTGTTTGTTCGGCACCCCGCGACCGCCATGCCGGCAGACCGCGCGCCACGATAGCAACCAGTCCGACCCGTCCACATCACCCGGCCGGAGGATATTTTACAAATTTTTACTGTAATTCAACTTGCGCCGGCCACGAATGCGACGCACTATTCGCGGTCCTGACGGACCGGCGGTCGACAAGGGACAAGGGGAGAAGGTCTTGGGACAATGGGACACGCCCTGGAGACGGTGATCGACAGGATCTACGACGCCGGGCTCGGCAGCGATAGCTGGGCCTGCGTGGTGGCCGATATCTGTCGGCAATGCGGCGCCGAGAGCGGCGTGCTGGTGATCAACGATCAGCGAACGGGAGAACTTCGGTTTTCCGACGAGAACGGTCTGGCCGAGGACTACCGCCGGCTTTACGTCGAAGACCTGCGGGACGACGACCTGCGGCTGAACGACCTGCTGCGCCATCCGGTCGGCACGCTGCGCACCGATACCATGATCGACGACTACGATGCCTACAGGAACAGCCGTGCCTACCGCGAGCTTTACACCAAGCTGGGCACGGAGCACGCGCTTGGCGCCTTCCTGTATGACGACGGCGCGCGCGTGTTCGGTCTGCGGCTGTTCCGCCCGCATCACGCCGGACCCTTCGTCGACGACGAGATCCGCCGCTACGAACGGCTGATGCCGCATCTTTCGCGCGCCTTCCGCCTGGCGGCGGCCATGAAGGCCGAGGACGGCCGGCTGGCGCGGATTGAGCTGGTGCTGGACCTGCTGCCGCAGGGGCTGCTGATCGCGGCCGAATCCGGCGCCGTTCTGGCCTGCAACCGGGCCGCGCGGCGGATCGTCGGCCCGGTCGACACGACGGGCACCGCGTTGACCCGCCGCATTGCCGCCGCCGCGTTCGACCATTGGCGAACGACCGGCGCGCGAAGCTATTTGTCGATGCTGGAACGGACGGGCGATACCTGCCTGCAGATCCGCGCCGAACTGATGGCGCCACCAGGCGCGTGGGGCGAGGCTCCGGCACCGGTCGCCGCCGTCATGCTGGTACCGGCCGACGCCACGCCGGCGCTGTCGATCCCGGCACTGCAGGCGCTCTATGGCCTGACCGAAGCCGAGGCGCGGGTGCTCGAACGATTGGTTGCCGGCGACACGCTGGATACCTGCGCGCAATCGCTCGGCGTATCGCGGGAAACCGTCCGCAGCCACCTGCGGGCGATCTTTTCCAAGACCGGCGTCGGCCGGCAGGCCGACCTGATCCGTCTGGTGCTGAGCGGCCCGGCGATTCTCGAACGCATCGATCGCCTGATCGCGGCCTGCGGGCCGGCACCGATGCCGACCGCAAGCCGCGCCTGAGACGCGCCCGCTAACTGTTCAGCCGCGCGGCCCTGGCCATGACCTCGACGGCCTCGTCCTGCTGGGTGCGGACGCCGAAGCCGCTGATGCCGGAATCGGCCCAGGCGCGGAAGCGCTCGATGATGCGGGCCGGCGGGCCGACCAGCGACTTGGTGTCGACCCACTCGTCGGGCACCGCGTCGGCGGCCTCGTCCTTGCGCCCGGCCAGATACAGCTCCTGGATCCGCGCCGCCGCGTCGCCATAGCCGCGCCGGATCAGCATGTCCTTGTGGAAATTCTTGTCGCGGTGGCCCATGCCGCCGACATAGAGCGCGGTCTCGGGCTTCAGCTTCTTCAGCGCCGCGCCGACGTCGTCGTTCACCTCGACATGGGCGTTGGGGAAGATCTCGAAATCGGCCAGCGACTTGCCGTTGCCGGCGCGCTTGAAGCCCTCCTCCAGCCAGGGCAGGTATTCCGGCAGGGAGCCCGGCACGAAGCCGAGTGGCAGCCAGCCGTCCGCGATCTCGGCCGTCAGCCGCACGGTCGCCTCGTTGCCGGTGCCGAGGAAGATCGGGATATCGGGCTTCATGTGCAGGATCGATTTCAGCGGCTTGCCGACGCCCAGCGCGCCCTCGCCCGTATAGGGCAGCGAAATCTCGCGGCCGTCATGGCTGACCGGCGCCGCGCGGGCCCAGATCTTGCGCATGATGGCGACATAGTCCTTCAGCCGCCAATAGGGCTTGCCCCAGGGCTGGCCGTACCAGCCCTCGACGATCTGCGGGCCGGACACGCCGAGGCCGGCGATGAAGCGGCCGCCGCCGGCCATGGCATCGATGGTCGCGGCCGACATGGCGGCGTTCGCCGGCGTGCGCGCGGCGAGCTGCATGATCGCCGTGCACAGCCGGATGCGCTCGGTCCTGGCCGCGAGGTAGGCCAGCGGCGTGATCGCGTCCGAGCCATAGGCCTCGGCCGTCCAGACCGAGTCGTAGCCGAGCGCTTCGGCCCGCTGCACGCGCGCCACCGGCAGATCCATATGCGCGCCGGAATAACCAAGAAACAGACCGAGCTTCATTTTCACTCCCTTCAACCGAACGCAACGACGGCGGCCCATGCCGCCCCCATCTTGATGACCCAGGTCTAACCGTCCGCGCGCCCGGCGACGGCGGCCCGGCCCTCGTCGGCGCGCAGCCGCTCGATCTCCAGCCGGGCCCGGGCAAGCTCCCGCGACAGCGCGGCGACCTCGCCGTTCAACAGCACGATCTGGCCATCGCGCGC
>JANQKO010000346.1 GCA_028281075.1 Alphaproteobacteria bacterium
TGTTTTTCCACAGGTTGCGATGCCGCTGGATGCTGGCCTGCGCCAGCATGACGGCTTCTTTTGGGTCGGGAGTAATTCATTCACACGCTCTGAGGAGACCCGAAGCGTCGTCTCGAAGCATGCTGGCACCGACGTCGCGGCTTCTTCAGCAGCCTGCTAGAAAAGTTCCAGTTGGCTGTCCGCGGCCGGTTTGCGGCGTGCGGCCGCTTCCGTGTGCCGCAGCAATTCGATCTCGATGTCGCGCAGGAACGGCGAGGGGTCCTGATCCCGCACCCGGCCGCGCCACTGCCGTTGCGCGGCCCGGCTCAACAGCAGCCGGTCCCGGGCCCGGGTCATGCCGACATAGAACAGCCGCCGCTCCTCGGCCAGCGCCGCGGCGTCCGGCCGGCCCCAATAGAGCGGCAGCACGCCGTCCTCCAGGCCGGTGATGAACACGACGGGAAACTGCAGGCCCTTGGCGGCGTGCAGGGTCAGCAGCGAGATCCGGTCGGCGCGCGGGTCCCAGAGGTCGGCCTCGGTCGCCAGCGCCACCGTCTCGGCGAAGCGCTCGGGATCGCCGCCGCAGGTCTCCGCCAGCGCCTTGAGCTGCCGTCGCGCCATCGCGGTCCCGGCATCGTCGGCATCGGCCGCCGTCATTTCGAGCCTGTCGGCGAGCGACGGCGCGTCGACCGCGTCGAGCCGGTGCAGCAGCGCCCGCACGGCCGGCCGCTCGACCAGGCGGTCGTGGCCGTGCTTCTGGTACGGCATGCCCGAGCGCGCCAGCGCCTCGACCAGCGCGTCGGCCTGGGCGTCGGTGCGGTAGAGCACGGCGAAGTCGGCGAAGGACAGATCGGCGGCCATGCCGTCGGTGGTGCGCCCGCTGTCGATCGAGAAGAAGCTGTGGCCGCCGATCATCTGCTCGATGCCGTGCACGACGAACTCGGCCTCGGCGCGCTCGCCGCGCGTGCTGTGGATGGTGATGTGCTCGGCCATCTCGCGCACGGCCTCGGAAGCCGGTGACGCGTCGTCCGCCGTGGCGATCACCTGGGCCGAGGCGGTGACGATGGTGCCGCTGGAGCGGTAATTGCGCGTCAGGTGAACGCCGCGCGCGGCGGGATAATCCACGCCGAAGCGCCGGAAGCAGGCGGCGTCGGCGCCGCGGAAGCCGTAGATCGCCTGGTTCGGGTCGCCGATGACGCAGAGGTTCGCGTCCGCCGGCGCCAGCAGCCTGATCAGGCGATATTGCTGTTCGTCGACGTCCTGGAACTCGTCGACCGAGATCCAGCGATAGCGGTCGCGGTACCGCGCGGCCAGGCCCGGATCGGCGTCCAGCGTCTGCAACGCCCGCCCGACGAGATCGTCGAAGTCGAGCCAGTTGCGCAACGACATGGCCTCGGCATAGGCCGTCATGGCCGTTGCGACATCGTCGTCGGGAACGGCCTGGGTGCGTTTCGCCGTCGAGATCGCCCGCAGCAGCGAGGCGGCCTTGCGGTCCGGGACCGCCAGGCACTCGGCCAGCAGCGCCCGCCGTTCATCCTCGTCGGCGATCCGGAAGCCGCGATGCAGGCCGGCGGCGTTCGCCTGCTCGCGCAGGATCGACAGGCCGAGCGAATGGAAGGTGTGCACCGGCACGGCCGCGCCGCCGGCGGGCAGCAGGTCGGCCAGCCGCTCGGTCATCTCCGCCGCCGCCCGGCGGGTAAACGTGATGGCCAGGCACTGCGCCGCCGGCACGCCGTGCGCGGTGATCAGGTGGGCGATGCGCCGGGTCAGCGTCCGGGTCTTGCCGGAACCGGGTCCGGCCGCGATCAGCAGCGGCCCGTGGACGACCTCCGCCGCCGCCCGCTGATCGGCGTCGAGGTCGGCCAGCAGCCCGGTGTCCGCCGATACCGGCGGCGGCGCGGGTGTCGGTGCCGGCGTTGGCGCCGGTGCCGGCGGTTCGGGCGCCGCCGGCGCCGGCTTGTCGAACAGTGTTTCGGGCAGGTCGAACAGCAGGCCGCCGGCCGTGCGCCGGCGCAGCTCGGCCTTGTCGAACAGGCGGATCACGCCGTATTCGCCGTCATAGCCGGCATCGCGGATCACCTTGCCGGCGCGCAGCCGGCTGATAGCCTCCGCCAGCAGGGACGAATCGGCCCGGGCGATATCCTCGACCGGCACCGTCTCCAACAGCGGCAGCTCGGCGCCCAGCCGGCCCAGCAGCCGCTCGTAGCCGCGGCCGACCTTCTGGCTGTTGGGGCCGGCGCCGACGATCTCCGACAGGATCTCCGGCAGCGGCACCAGGCTGGCGACGTCGCCCGCCGTCGCCGGCGGCGCGGTTTCGGCCTCGCTCCGGTCGGCCAGCGCGTCGACCCGGTGCATGACGCCGACCGTCACCGGCTGGCCGCAGACCGGACAGCGGCCGTCGTTCGCCCGGGTCTCCTCGGGCGTCAGGCGGATGCCGCACTTGCGGTGGCCGTCCATGTGGTACTTGCCTTCCTCGGGGAAGAACTCGACGGTGCCGACATAGCCGTCGCCGGTCTCCAGCGCCCGGCGCAGCGCGTAGTAGTCGAGGTCGGTGTCGAACAGCGTCGCCTCGCGGCCCAGCTTGGCCGGCGAATGCGCGTCCGAGTTCGAGACCAGACGGTATTTGTCGAGGAACGAGATCCGCCAGTTCATCGCCGGGTCCGACGACAGCCCGGTCTCGACCGCGAAGATATGGTCGGCGAGGTCGCCGTAGCATTCGGTGATCGAATCGAAGCCGGAGCGCGAGCCCAGCACCGCGAACCACGGTGTCCAGATATGCGCCGGCACCAGATAGGCACCCGGGCTCGACTCCAGCGTAATCTCCAGCAGGTGCCGCGAATCCAGCCCCAGGATCGGCCGGCCGTCGGAGGCGATATTGCCGATGCGTTCGAGCCGCGCCACCACCCGGTCGGCGGCCTCGAAGTCCGGCGCGTAGATCAGGTGGTGGATCTTCCGCGTCAGCTCGCCCTTCTTGTAGATCGTCGAGATCTCGACCGACAGCATGAACCGGGTCGGTCCCTGGCATGCCGCCGGCAACCGCGCCGCCACCGCCTGCTCCAGATCCGGCCGCAGCCGGAACAGGCCCGGCTCGGCCGGCACCAGCTTGTCCTTCAGCTCGGCCAGCCAGACGGGGTGCGTGAAGTCGCCGGTGGCGACGACGGCGATGCCCTTCTTGCGCGCCCAGTAGGCCAGGTTCTCGAGGTCGCAGTTCTTGCTGGTGGCGCGGGAATGCTTCGAATGGATGTGCAGATCGGCGTGGAAACGCATGCGGGTATCGTCCAAAGGCTCGAGCCGGCCGGCACCGTCCCCGGCGAATCGGTGCGCGCCGCCAATTATCGCATGCCGTGCATGGCGCGGCAGCGATGTCGACGCGCGGGCAAGCGTCCGCTACTCGATGTGACCACCCCGCCGCAGCGCCCCAATGGCATTCGCCAAGCCGTTCGTCGATCCATCGTGGCCGCTGACCGTGTCGCCCGCCCGCAGCGCCGCCAGCAAAGGCCCGGCGAGCTGCTTGCCCAGCTCCACGCCCCACTGATCGAACGAGTTCACGCCCCAGACCGCGCCCTGCACGAAGACCTTGTGCTCGTAGAGCGCGACCAGCGCGCCCAGGACCGCCGGCGTCAGTTTGGCGTAGAGGATCGAGTTGCTCGGCCGGTTGCCCGGAAACACCTTGTGCGGCAGCAGGGCTTCCAGCGCCGCGCCGCGCAGGCCCCGGGCCGTCAGCTCGGCCCGCGCCGCGTCGGCCGTCTTGCCGTGCATCAGCGCCTCGGTCTGGGCCAGGAAGTTCGCCAGCAGCATGTCGTCATGATCGCGCCAGGGCGCGTGGCTTTCCGCCGCGGCGATGAAGTCGGCCGGCACGAACTCGCTGCCCTGGTGCAGCAACTGGAAGAAGGCGTGCTGGCCGTTGGTGCCCGGCTCGCCCCAGATCACCGGCGCGGTGGCGTAGTCCACCGGCTGGCCGTCGCGGGTCACGAACTTGCCGTTGCTCTCCATGTCGACCTGCTGCAGGTGCGCCGGCAGGCGGTGCAGGTGCTGGTCGTAGGGCAGCACGGCATGGCTGCCGGCGTGAAAGAAATTGCGGTACCAGATCCCCAGCAGCCCCAGGATCATCGGCATGTTCTCCGCCGCCGGCGCGGTGCGGAAATGCGTGTCCATGGCGTGCGCGCCCGACAGCAGCTCCTCGAACCGGTCCATGCCGACGGCGAGCGCAATCGGCAAGCCGATCGCCGACCACAGCGAATAGCGCCCGCCGACCCAGTCCCGGAACACGAACATGTCGGCGGGATCGATGCCGAAGGCCGCGACCGCGTCCGGGTTCGCCGACAGGGCGACGAAATGCGCCGCGACCGCCGCCTCGTCGCCCAGCCGCTCGACCAGCCAGGCCCGCGCGCTGCCGGCGTTCGTCATGGTCTCCTGCGTGGTGAAGGTCTTGGAGGCGACGATGAACAGCGTGCGTGCCGGATCGAGCCCCTGCAGCCGGTCATGGAGATCGGCGCCGTCCACGTTGGCGACGAAATGCACCCGCAGATCCGGCCGCTGATAGGGTTTCAGCGCGTCGACCGCCATGCGCGGCCCCAGGTCCGAGCCGCCGATGCCGATGTTGACCACATCGGTGATCGCCTCGCCGGTATGGCCGCGCCGGCTGCCGTCGCGCACCGCCGTGCTGAAGGTTCGCATCCGCGCCAGCACGGCGTTGACCTCGGGCATCACGTCGGCGCCGTCGACCAGGATCGGCCCGTTCGAGCGGTTGCGCAGCGCCACGTGCAGCGCCGCCCGGTCCTCGGTGTTGTTGACGCTTTCGCCGGCGAACATCGCGTCGCGTCTGCCGGCGACGCCGGTCGCTTCGGCCAGGCGCGACAGCAGCGGCAGCGTTTCGCCGGTGATGCGGTTCTTCGAATAGTCCAGCAGCAGCCCGGCCGCCGACAGCGAGAAGCGCGCGAACCGGTCCGGGTCGGCCGCGAACAGGTCGCGCATATGCAGTGGGGCGACCTCGGCCCGATGTGCTGCCAGGTCTTGCCAGGCCGGCGAATGGGTCAGGTCCGACATGCGGGCAATCCTTTACGCGACGGGGGCGGGAACGGCGGTCGACGCTGCCGGCAACGCGCCCAGCACCGAGGCGCCGTCCTCGGCCCGGCCCACCCGTGCCCGCAGGCCGGCGAACAGCTCCCGGCCCAAACCGGCGGCATAGCGGTCGAGATCGCTGGCAACCGGCGTCCGCCCGGCCCAGTCGCCGGGGTCGACCAGCGCCTCCAGCCGGCCGGATTCGGCGTCGAGGCGCAGCAGGTCGCCGTCGCGCAGTTTCGCCAGCGGCCCGCCGTCGGCCGCTTCCGGCGTCAGATGGATCGCCGCCGGCACCTTGCCCGAGGCGCCGGACATGCGGCCGTCGGTGACCAGCGCCACCTTCTGACCGCGGTCCTGCAGCACGCCCAGCACCGGCGTCAGCTTGTGCAGCTCCGGCATACCGTTCGCCCTCGGTCCCTGGAACCGGACCACGGCGACGACGTCGCCGGTCAGGTCGCCGCGCTGGAAGGCCGCCTGCAAACCCGCCTGGTCGTCGAAGATGCGCGCCGGCGCCTCGACGACGCGATGTTCCGGCTTCACGGCCGAGATCTTGATCACGCCACGGCCGAGATTGCCGTCCAGCAGCTTCAATCCGCCGTTCGGGCTGAACGGCCGCGCCGCCGTCGCCAGCACCTCCGCGTCGCCGCTTTCGGCCGGCCCGTCGCGCCAGGTCAGGTCGCCGTCGCGCAGCACCGGCTCTTGACGGTAGCGCGTGAGCCCACCCGCCCCGGCGATGGTCCGGACGTCGGGGTGCAGCAGGCCGGCGTCCAGCAACTCGCCGATCAGGAACCCCATGCCGCCGGCGGCGTGGAAATGGTTCACGTCGGCGAGGCCGTTGGGATAGATCCGCGTCAGCAGCGGCACCACGTCGGACAGGTCGGCGAAATCGTCCCAGGTCAGTTGAATGCCGGCGGCCCGCGCCATGGCGATCAGGTGGATCGTATGGTTGGTCGAGCCGCCGGTGGCGTGCAGGCCGACGACGCCGTTGACGATCGCCCGCTCGTCGATCACCTCGCCGACCGGCGCCGGTTCGGCGCCGAGGCCCGAGATCTCGACCGCGCGTCTCGCGGCGGCCGTGGTCAGCGCGTCGCGCAGCGGCGTGTTCGGATTGACGAAGGACGCGCCCGGCAGGTGCAGGCCCATCACCTCCATCAGCATCTGGTTCGAGTTCGCCGTGCCGTAGAAGGTGCAGGTGCCGGGGCTGTGATAGGACTTGGCCTCGGCCGCCAGCAGTTCGTCACGACCGACCTTGCCTTCCGCGAACAACTGGCGGGCGCGCGCCTTCTCGGCGTTCGGCAGGCCCGACGGCATCGGCCCCGCCGGCGCGAACACGGCCGGCAGGTGGCCGAAGCTGAGCGCCGCGATCAGCAGGCCCGGCACGATCTTGTCGCAGACGCCGAGATAAATCGCCGCGTCGAACATGTCGTGCGACAGCGCGACGGCGGCCGAGAGCGCGATGACGTCGCGCGAGAACAGCGACAGCTCCATGCCGGCCTGGCCCTGCGTGACGCCGTCGCACATGGCCGGCACGCCGCCCGCCACCTGGGCGACGCCGCCGGCCGCGCGCACGGCGT
>JANQKO010000358.1 GCA_028281075.1 Alphaproteobacteria bacterium
CAGCACCTCGCCCCGGTCGGCGAAGACCAGCGGGTTGTCGGACACCGCGTTCGCCTCGGTCGCCAGCACATCGGCTGCGTGCGCCATCTGGTCCAGGCAGGCGCCCATGACCTGCGGCTGGCAGCGCAGCGAATAGGGGTCCTGCACGCGGTCGCAATCGATGTGAGAATCGCGGATCTGGCTGCCGGCCAGCAGGCGCAGATAGACATCGGCGACCTCGCGCTGGCCGGCATGGCCGCGCAGCGCGTGAATGCGCGCATCGAACGGCGTCGTGCTGCCGAGCGCGCCGTCCACCGACATGGCGCCGGCGACGACGGCGGCGGCGAAGACGTTCTCGATGGCGAACAGGCCGGCGAGCGCCAGCGCCGTCGAGACCTGGGTGCCGTTCAGCAGCGCCAGGCCTTCCTTCGCGTCCAGCACCAGCGGCGCCAGGCCGGCTTTCGCCAGGCCTTCCGTGGCCGATACCACGTCGCCGTCCAGCCGGACCTCGCCCTCGCCGATCAGCACGGCGCTCAGATGCGCGAGCGGCGCCAGGTCGCCCGAGGCGCCGACCGAGCCCTTCTCGGGCACGAGCGGATAGACCCCGGCATTGAACAGCGCCAGCAGCGCCTCGACGACCTGGCGCCGGACGCCGGAATGGCCGAGCGCCAGGCTGCCGGCCTTGAGCGCCAGCACCAGCCGGATGACGTCGTCGCCGAGCGGCGCGCCGAGGCCGGTCGCGTGGCTCAGGACCAGGCGCCGTTGCAGCGTGCGCAGCTGCGCGTCGTCGATGCGCGTGCGCGCCAGCAGGCCGAAACCGGTATTGACGCCATAGACAGTGTCGCCCTTGTCGACGACGTCGCGCACGGCCCGCGCGCCGGCGTCGATGGCGGCATGGCAGGCGGGGGCCAGGGTCAGCGTGACGCCGCCTTCGGCGATGCGCCGCAGGTCGGTCAGCGTGAGCGCGCCCGGCGAAAGCTGGCATGTGGTCATGGTCGATCCGGATCGATTCGTCGCGCCCCCTAGCATGGCACGCGTCCGCCACCGGGGCGCGAACGATTTCGCGCCGCGATGCGGCGATAAGCCGATATGGTAGGCGCGGCACGACTCGTGACAAAAGCAATGAAAGGCCGGCACGCGTGACGGACGACCTCGGCGCCTTTATCGGCCATGACAGCGTCGCCATCGGCGGCGCGGCGAGCGGCCCCCTGCGGGGCCTGACTTTCGCCGCCAAGGACCTTTACGACATCGCCGGGCATGTGACCGGCGCGGGCAATCCGGAATGGCTGCGCACGCACGAACCCGCGACGGAAACCGCGCCGGCGGTGCGGATGCTGCTGGAGGCCGGCGCCGACCTCGTCGGCAAGACCCATACGGACGAGCTGGCCTACAGCCTCAACGGCGAGAACGCGCATTACGGCACGCCGGTCAACAGCGCCGCGCCCGGCCGCATTCCCGGCGGTTCGTCCAGCGGCTCGGCCGCCGCCGTCGCCGGCAGGGCCGTCGATTTCGCGTTGGGCAGCGATACCGGCGGCTCGGTCCGCGTTCCGGCGAGTTATTGCGGGCTGTTCGGCCTCAGGCCGACGCATGGCCGAATTCCCATCGACCGCGCCGTGCCGCTGGCGCCGAGTTTCGACACGGTCGGCTGGTTCGCCCGCGACGGCGGGCTGTTCCGGCGCGTCGGCGCGGTGCTGCTGCCGGGCTACGCGGCAAGGCCGCAGCCGTCGTCGATCCTGCTGGCGCGCGATGCCTTCGACATGCTGCCCGGCGAGATCGCCGCGGCGCTGGCGCCGGCCGTGGCGCGGCTGGGCGGCCGGATCGGCAACGGCGTCGAGGTCACCGTCAGCCCGGACGGCCTCGATACCTGGATGCCGCACTTCCGGGTGCTGCAGGCCTTCGAGGTCTGGCAGTGCCACGGCCAGTGGGTCGGCGCGCACGACCCGAAGTTCGGGCCCGGCGTGCGCGAGCGGTTCGCGATGGCGGCCGGGATCGGCGAGGCCGAGGCGGCGACGCACCGGCCGGCGCGGGCCGCGATCACCGACCGCCTGAACGGCCTGCTGGCCGACGGCGCCGTGCTCTGCCTGCCGACGGCGCCCGGCATCGCGCCGTTAAAGGACACGCCGGCCGATGAACTCGACGACTTCCGTTACCGTATCCTGGCGCTGACCTGCATCGCCGGCCTGTCCGGCTGTCCGCAGATCAGCCTGCCGCTGGCCAGCTACCGGAACTGCCCGCTCGGCCTGTCGCTGATCGCCAGGCCGGGCGACGACGAGGTGCTGCTCGACATCGCGGCCGAGATCGGCGCGGGCTAAGCTTTCCGTGGATTGACCAGCGCGACGCCGGCCAGCAGCAGTACCAGGCTCAGCCAGATCGAGGCGCCGTGCGTCTCGCCGAACAGCAGCATGCCCCAGAGCACGCCGGCCACGGTGACGACGTAGGCGACCTGGCTGAAGAATACCGGCCCGGCCCGGTTCAGGATCACGAAGAACAGAAAATGCGCGAAGGTGGCGATCAGGACCAGCAGCAGGATGGCCAGATGCGTCACGTCCCAGGGCGGCAGGACGCTGTAGGTGTTGCCGGTCGTCAGCGCCGCGGCGCCGAGCAGCAGACCGCCGCTCAGCAGCATGCCGGCCGCCAGCGCCAGGCTGTCGGCATCGACCGGCCGGAAGCGCGCGCCGACGATGTTGCTGACGGCGTAGCAGACCGGCGCGATCAGCGCGACCAGCGCCCAGGACAGGCCGTCCGCGCCCGGCAGGTTGGCGTCCGGCCCGAGGATCAGCCAGACGCCGGCGAGGCCCAGGGTCAGGCCGGCCAGCCGGCGCCCGGAGATCCGGTCCATCGACAGCGCCAACGCCAGGCCATAGGTCATCATCGGCACCGTGGTCACCAGCATCGACAGGATGCCGGCCGGCAGGTACGGCGCCGCCGTGTAGAACGCCGCCGACGGCAGCGCGATGCCGGTGGCGCCGGTCACCAGATAGAACGCCGCGTAGCGCGCCGACAGCGGTGGCGGCCGGCGACGCATGAGGCCGATCGCCAGCAGCACGGCGCCACCGCCAACGCCCTGCCACATGGCCACGCCGAACGGATGGCCGCCGGCGCCGACCGCGATCTTGGCCAGGCTGAAGCTGCCGCCCCACATCGTGCCCAGCAGCAGCAGCACGCCATAGACCCAGAGCGGCGGCCGCCCGACGGGTTCGGTCATGGGTCGCGCAACAGAGGCAGCAGCGTCAAGGCGTCGGCGCCCGACTGGGCGAGCAGGACCGGATAGTCGGGACCGGCCGCCGCCCGGACGGTGGCGCGATGGTCACGTCCGTATCCCGTCATCACGTGCAGGCCGCCGGCGATGCCGGCCCGCCGGCCGGCCTCGATGTCCCGGGCGTGGTCGCCGACGATCCAGGAACCACCGAGATCGATCCGCAGCATCGCCGCCGCCGCCAGCAGCATGCCGGGATTGGGCTTGCGCGCCGGATGGTCGGCATGCGCGTAGGGCGGCGCGGCCCTGGGATGGAACGGGCAGGCCATGACGGCATCGACACGCGCGCCGCCGGCGGCGAGCCCGGACAGGATGCGCGCCTGCACGGCGGCGAAATCCGGCCAGCCGAACAGGCCCTGGCCGATACCGGACTGATTGGTGACGATCACGACATGCAGGTCGCGCGCGTTCGCCGCGGCCACGACATCGACGACGCCCGGGATCAGGCGAACGTCCTCGGGCCGGCGCAGGTGATGCACCTCCTCCACGATCACGCCGTCGCGGTCCAGGAACAGGGCCGGCGCCGGCCGGGGGTCGGCGCGGCGCTCGGCCCAGATC